>NZ_JAPMAL010000051.1:0-38106 GCF_026343935.1 Paraburkholderia sp. CNPSo 3076
ATGACGCCGGACGCCCCCTGCGGTTGATTGCCACCGAGGGACAAGTTTCCGATATTTCGTGCGCGAATGAACTGGTTGAGCATTTGCGCACCGGTGCGGTCATCGCTGACAAGGGCTACGACTCGAACGCCTTTGTGGAGAGTATCCGCACTACGCGTGCGAAGGCCGTAATCCCGCCGCGTTCGAACCGCAAGACCAAGCGTCGCTATAGCCGTGTGCTGTATCGGACCCGGAACATCGTCGAACGCTTTTTCAGTCGTATCAAACATTTTCGTCGTGTCGCCACTCGCTACGACAAACTCGCAGGGAACTATCTCGCCTTCGCTTCGCTTGCCTGTGCCTTTGGACCGCTGATGAGAATGTGAACAGAACCTAGGCTGTCTGGACCGCGCGATGAGGTCCGTATCGCTCATGTAGCGCGCGTGGTATCGACTCTGTCAGTCGCTCGACCGAGGGCTTGTGTTGCTGGAGGGTAAGCGGCTCGTGCCGGCCGTTATAGACGGTGGCTGAGGGGGACATCAAAGTGATGCCCATCATTTCCGATCTGATGGGTATCACTTTGACACAGTCTGCAGAGAAGAAGCCGGGTACCCGAATGGGGCGCCCGAATTACCCCCGGGAGCTTCGTGAGCAGCTGGCAGCGGCCGCTTGCGAGCCTGGCGTATCAGTCGCAAAGCTGGCCCGGGAGAATGGCATCAACGCGAACATGCTGTTCACCTGGCGGCGGCGATATCTGGCCGATCAGCAAGCTCGATCTTCCGGGCTCATTCCGGTCGTTTTGCTAAGCGACACGCCGACGGAGGTCATTGCATCAGCTCCGGAAGAAGCGCAAGCGCAGGGCGCGAAGCCTGTATCACCTGTCGGCACGATCGAGATCCGGATCGGTCGTGCGGTGGTTAAGGTGGACGGCCTGGTTGACGCCGATATGCTGCGGATCGTGCTGGGCAGTCTGCGCTCATGATCTCCCTACCGGCAGGGACACACATCTGGATCGCTGCTGGCGTCACTGATATGCGATGCGGGTTTCAGGGGTTGGCAGCGAAGGTGCAATCCGCGCTTGAGGAGAATCCGCTGGGCGGCAACGTCTACATCTTCCGGGGCCGTCGGGGCGATCTGGTAAAGATTCTTTGGGCCACGGAGGACGGAATCTGGCTGCTCGCGAAGCGGCTTGAACGAGGCCGTTTTATATGGCCCAAGGCTGACGGTGGCAAGGTCCACCTGAGCTCTGCGCAACTGTCGATGCTGCTTGAGGGCATCGACTGGCGGCAGCCCCGCCGCACCGCCGCATTATCGATGTTGTAAACGGCGAGGCAGACTCGTAAACTACGGCGCATGTCGAACGGCGCCGATCTCCCTGACGATATCGAACTGCTGAAGGCCTTGCTGGTCGAGGCCCGTAGTCTGCTTGCCGAACGCGATGTCGAGATTGAGCAGCTCAAGGCGCAGATCGACAAGCTCAGGCGCATGCAGTTCGGTCGCAAGTCCGAGCAGCTGCAGCGGCAAATCGAGACGCTCGAGACTCAACTTGAGGATCTGGCCGCCGGGCGCGGCGTTGTGGATGTGCAGCGTGCGCAGGCCCTCGGTGCAAATGCGTCCACCTCGAACACAACGACGGACGAAGCGGCTTCCAGGCAAGCGCTTCCCGCGCATCTGCCGCGCCAGGATCATGTGCTCGAGCCTGAATCAAGCTGCCCCGATTGCGGTCAACCAATGCGGGCGCTCGGCGAGGACTCATCCGAACAACTCGCCCGGGTTGCAGCGGCGTTCAAGGTCATTCGCACGATCCGGCGCAAACTGGTTTGCCCATGCTGCAGCACTATCAGCCAGCCGCCAATGCCCGGCCTGCCGATCGAGCGGAGCATCGCCCATCCGAGTTTGCTGGCAGACATCCTCGTCTCGAAGTATGCAGATCACCAGCCGTTATACCGGCAATCGGCGATCGCGGCGCGTGACGGGGTGATGCTTGACCGGGCCAGTATGGGCCGCTGGGTCGGCCAGTGTGAAGCACTGTGCGCTCCGCTAACTGAGGCGCTGCGCCGCTATACGATGGCCGCGACCAAGCTGCACGCGGATGACACGCCGATCCCCGTGCTCGCGCCGGGCAACAGGAAGACCCGCACCGGCCGGCTATGGGTCTACGTGCGCGACGATCATCGCTCGGGCTCGACGCAACCGGCTTCGGTCTGGTTCGCGTACTCGCCGAACCGGCAAGGCATCCATCCTCAAACCCATCTCGCCAGCTTCAAAGGAATTCTGCAAGCGGACGCCTACGCGGGCTTCGACGAATTGTTCCGCGATGGCTCGATACGCGAGGCGGCATGCCATGCCCACGCGAGGAGAAAGTTCTACGACATCCACGTGCGCACGCCAGCTGACACAACACAAAAGGCACTCGAATATATTGGCGGGCTCTACGACATCGAGGCCTCGATTCGCGGCAGGCCTGCAGCCGTTCGGCTGCGAATACGGCAGGAGAAAGCCAGACCGCTGCTTCAAATCTACGAAGCGTGGCTCAGGGCAAAGCTCGAAACGCTGTCGTCGAAGTCCGATACGGCCAAGGCGATCAACTACACGCTGAACCAGTGGAGCGCACTGACGTTGTATTGCGAAGACGGTACGCTAGAGATCGACAACAACATCGCGGAGAACGCGCTGCGTTGTGTAAGCCTGGGCCGGAAAAATTTTTTATTCGCCGGCTCAGACAGCGGCGGCGAACGGGCAGCCGCGATGTACGCATTGATTGGCACTTGCAGACTGAATGACATCGATCCGCGTGCCTACCTCGACTACGTGCTAACCCATATCGCCGGTCACAAAATCAATCGCATCGACGAGCTCCTGCCTTGGCGTGTGGCCGACAAACTGCACACACCAGGCAGTCCGCCAGATCCCTCTACCTGACCGGCAGCTCCAGTTCACCATCATGCTTTACGCGCACGCGAATGGACGAACGGCCCAACTGAGGCGCTTACGCTGGAGGCGCTGAACCGTCGCACTGGAGACGCCGCCACGGTCATGCAGTTGGTCCGGCAAATAGAGCCAACATCGCACAACCCTCAAGAAGCTTCTCGAGACGCTGGTTACGGCCTGGTATGTGCGCACGCAACCGGGCGACGACTTCTAGCGGCTAACCCGGCAGGTCGATTCATTGTTCACGCATCTGCAGGCGAAGCGGGCCGCAGCGGCGCGAACGTCAACGCGCGCGTCCAGTCTGCGCACACGACGGTCGGCGCAGCGCCGCAGTGGTGGCACCGCTGCTCGCGCAGGCTCCGTCCGCGGCCGGCGCGCCTGATACGCCCTTGCGCGCGGCCATACGTTCGTGATGCGTTGACTCAGGAAAGCGGGGGGCCGTTAGGCCCGAGCGGCCGCGGAGGGGGAATTAGTGGGTCGTCCACTTGGATTTCCCCCCTGCACTCCTACTTCCTCGTTGGGGTCCATCCGCAGCGGAGCTTCGACTGGCTCCTTCGTGGCATTACCTAACTCGAGTGTCCGTGGACGATAGTCTGCTCGAGGCATAAATACCTCGCCAAGCGATTCGTCCTCAAGCCGCTTCAGTTTCTGCGATAAATCTTGTCCGCGGATGAGCGCATCTTCTATCTGAAGCGTGAGTGCTGCGCGGCGAGCGGTTGTTCCCTTTTGAACGGGCAGGGCATCCAGCTCGGCGGAAAGCCGTGCAATCTCTGCCCGGTTGTCACTCAGCTTTTGGGTGATGCGATTTTCATCGTCAAGACGAACCATGCCCGCTCGTACGGGAATGTAGCGACCAATGAATAACCCTACGGCAGATAGCAGTACGGGCGCAAACGCCCCTATGACGGTGGCGTCGAACTGACCAAAGTCATGCGCGTGCAAATAGACAATGGCAAGAATTGCACCCGTCGCCCCGCCTGCGACACTGCAAAGGGCGGCGTTCGAAAGCAACTGCAGTCGCTTTGCCTGCGAAATAAGGGCTTCGCTTGCCTTTCCGAGGTAGCCGAGATATCCAAGAAAATACCCGGTCTTGTCTTTTGACCTGGAAGCGCGTGTCATGGCAGGCTCGCGTTGCCCGGCACGGCCTGGGGACTTGGGGGGTATGGTGCCGCCCTTCCTTCCTTTCGCCCAGCAGGGATGTCCGGGTTGAATTCGCGGAGTTCAAGTAGCGCGCCTTTCTGCGCTGCATAGGCCTGCCACAGCCTGTACTCGAGGATATCCGTCTGGTAGAAAGAGTGAGCCACCAACGCCGAGATTACTGCCGCGAGGCTAGCGAGTGCTGCGCAAAGTCCAGACGCAGAGCGAGGCAAATAAATCTCAAAAGGAGTGCGCAGCCCTAAACTCTCGGCCAGCCCCAAGGTTAAGGCACCAGCCAGGCATATCGATACCACGAGCATCACGGACAGCGTTCGCCGTTGTCGTCTCAGCTGCGCGCGGGCCAGGTCCATTTCGATTAACTGCGCTGCAGCGATTCCTGCCTGAAAGGCCAGTGGTCTTTCGGTGGATTCCGTAGAGTCGGACAATCCCGCTACCTGCGCGCGGCCCAACGCTTCTGGTGGTAAATTCGAAGACAGCCCACTGTCGCGCCAAGACGAGGAGATCCTCTCCTCACCGGAAGAGGCCCCATCATTTTCCAACGGCGAATCCGAAGACATTGTCCGCTCCTCGAAATAGCGATAGTCAATGTAGCACCATTTTTACGACTCGGTGATAGAACTAGGGTCGTTCCGGACAGTCAGTCATTCGCAGGGAGCCGCGCACTATTGTTGTTAGTTAACAACGAAGCCTCCCTTTCCAAACTTCAGTTGAATTTGAGTACGGGGGGCAGGGCTTTCGCGACAGTGCCTGGCTGACAGAAATCGCTAGCCCGTTGCTGCGCGAACGGGGCTGCTAATCGTTGCTAGAGCAGATGGCGCTAAGTCAGGACGCCGGAAGCAAACGCTCACCGCGCGAGGTCGCCGCGCTTGTCAGGCGAGTGCGTGATGCCGGGTATGCCATGGACAGAGGCGAATGGACGCAGGAAGAACGCTTCGGTGCGATCGACGTACCGATTCATTGGGAGGAGCGCGCGGTTGCCTCTATGTATTTGACGTTCTTGCTGCAGGCCACGAGGAAGCGATTGCAGTCGAGCGATTGCTGCCGACTCTGCTTGGCGCACAGGAGAAGATTTAGAGTCTGTTAGAGGATAGATCAAGGCAGCTGATTCCATCCGTTTCATCTTGGGAGCTACGTTGGCAAGGTCTCTCGCGAGCCCTTGCCAACCCATCTGCTACTTGTATTGTTGTCGGGACGCACTGCGCCTGACCGCTTCGCTTTCATCGTCGAGACTGATGCGAATTTTCATCGTGAACCGTTCATTTGGCGTGAGCTGATACAACTCGCCCTCGCGTGCTTCTTCAGCCTCAAGGTAGTGCACAAATTCATCTGCCTTCTTCAGGCGTGTCTCGACTCGCTCCAGCCGCTTCTTGGGATCAGTCCAACTTCCTTCCCATTGCCGGTACTCGTCAAGTGACATCGCCGCAAGCTCTGCAGACACTCGGGAATCGAAGATTGCTGTATCCGTGGAAACGAGTTCGATGTACGTGAACGCCGACAGCAAGTCATCAAAGACATATCTTCCATAGTTTGTGATACGAATCCCGTCAATATCCTCCCGATACTCGTCGACCCGCGTGTTTGCGTCGATCAATCCATATTTCAGTAGAGTGTCAACATTAATTCTGAAGTCCTCTTCCATATGAAATCGGTTGGAAAACTCCGTATATAGGGACGACACTGGGTGGAAGGCGGTGCCTTGTAGCTCGCTTAGTTTTGAGAGTTGTGCAAGGATGCGAAGCGCGGAAAAGTGAGATGATCTCTGTTTCGACCGCAACTGGAAAATGTTCGGAACATGGCTCTGACTTTCGTCATAGAAGAAGCGATTCGGGATCATGACAGGCTTCAAAACCTGGTGGATCTGCCACTTCCATTCGCGAACAGCGGTTATCTCGTCAATATTGGTATACCGCGAGACGAGCATCCCGCGGAATAGCTCAAGGGCCAAGCGGATATTTCCGTGGGCGCACGCGGTCAGAAAGCTCGAAAGGTGAGAATCGGGATTTCTAAATTCGCGCTCGAAACTTCCGATCAGGGTTCGTAGAGTTACGCGATTCTCACGAGAAACTTCCTGTCCAAGAATCTTACCGGCACTCAACTCGTTGCCGAGATGCTTTCCGACAAATTCAAGTCGCTTTATAAAGACGTTCTTGGGCGGGGGCGCACTAAGGTGGAATCCAGAATTTTGGTAGGCATCGAGAACTCCCCGGATAGAGGATGCATAGAAACGCTCCTCGCGCATTGAAACGATCGCCAGACACTCTAGAGTATCAGCAATCTCATGCGCGATCGTGAAGCAATATTCTTGAAAATTCTTTCCATACTGGTCCGTGTTGTCAATGACAACGATCGCGCCTTTGTGCTGGGTGTGCAAGCGTTTGACTAGTTTTTCGCAAACATACTTGACGTCTTTCTTCCAAGATGCGACGAGGCCATTGAGAATTCGATTGAACTCCGGAGACGAGGGGTCGAACCCATAGAGGTCTTGCTGCTTTGCTACCTCGTAGCGATCTGAAAACAATTCGACAAGTTTTTCCCGGGAGCCCTTCAGGATGAAATCCTGATCCAGCGCTTCCACCAATCGATTCCAGATCTCCGAATGAATTAAAGGTTTGTCTTCTGGAACCTTTAGCAAATCGACGATGACAGTCACCGCACTCTTCTTCAGAATTTGCGGCGGTCGAACGAACAGTAATTTCCGAAGAAAGGTCGACTTTCCTACCCCCTTTCCTCCAAACAAAACCACTACATCCTTGGTACGTCGTTCGAGGACACTTTTTTCAAGTCGGTTGCCGAATGTGCCGCCGCCGTCGTCATTTTCCGTCTGGCGGATTCCATAACTCTCTAGGTAGGGCGTCAGTGCGTCTGTCAGCAATGATTGAGCACTCTTGAAGGCGGCCTCGTATTCCTTGTCAGAAACGTAGCACGCGTCCATGAACTCTACGTACGATTCGTCGATCACGCCGAAGAACCGCTCTGCGATTGGTCTCAGGAACTGAACATATTTATTCGGCTGAATGGCGCGAGCATACGCTGGGATTTCGTAACTTGGTTTGTACGTTTCCCGATTTTCATACGGGCTGCGCGACAATAGTGCGTTCAGGGAGCCGTCGTAGCTGACACATCTATAGGAAAATGAATTATAGATGGACGTGAACGAATGGGCGAAAACATCAAGCTTCGGAATGACATACGCACGAAGTGCCTTCCAGTCAACTCCTGCCTCAAAGACTCGGAAAATAATCCATTCGAACCCGTTGGTGATGCATCCGTACACGCATCCCAAGTCTAGGCAGTACTGGCGAGCTTGAATCAGCGCGGCCGAAATTGCTCGGTCCGTCATAAGCGTCTTGACGGCGACGAAGGTGCCACTCTCCGAGTCGCGGGCCGGTTTGGGAAGATCGAAATATTTTCCCTCGCGCTTCGCTTCGATCACCAGTGCTGGCTGGCCGGATGCGCCATTGAGCACGTAGTCCGCATATCCAGATGCCACGGAAACCTCCAATCTCGCGGCCGACTTCGGCCAGTCGAGGATCGAGTGGATAACCGTGTCAATTATTTGGTGGCGGGTATCGGCCTCGTTGAAATCTCTGGATTTCGAAGTAGCTACAAGTTCAGCGGCGATTTGATGTTGTTGCACAGTGTTGGTCATCCCCGGTAAGAAGCAGGTTCAGCAATTGAATGCTCGGTATCGTTTTAGTTGATTATACGTTGCGATTTTGGGCGCGAGTCCACGACTTGGTCCACTATTCTTCCATTGATCCCGGCAAGCGCTTGCTGTCGTGACAAGAAAGGCTGCTCGCCACAACCTCGATCGTGGGCGGTTGGTGGTTTCGATGCATATTGGGTATTTCTTCGGCGACCATCGGCGGTTTTGTCAAGTGCGTCGGGCAGGCGCGAGCACTCGCTTACCGTGTTTCCTCAAGCTTAACTCCGCTCACTACATGGTCGTCGCCGGGCACAGAAAGGGTCATCATAAAACAACCCTGAGCCGGGTTGATGGCAATAGGCACCCGAAGAACAGAAAAATGCGTGAGCCAAGTGACAGGACGAGTGAGCAGTCGGAACTTGGAAGGTCGAAGCAGCAATAGGCTGCGCCTTGGCGGGCTTACAAGACATTTCAGGCAAGAAGTTGATCTGAACCGAGTTTTCAGATAGTGTTGCGCGGGCAGATAAATAATACGGGGAAAATGATGCAGGGTGAAAAGCGAGAGGGAATACAACAATCAACGAGCGTGACTAACATAATAATATTATTGGCTATTGCATTTTTGGTGACGTACATCGTTCCGTACTATGCAATGCGTGATTCTTTTGATGCAATTGTCATGCTAGGCATGATTGCTTGTGTCTGGATGTGGGCAACAGTGTTCGCACTGATTGGGTATGCGCCCTATTATTTTAAGTATAGAAATAGAAGAAAGATAAGGGCAAGCAGATCGCACGGGGAGAGGCTCGATCTTTCGGTTGTCTGCTATATGGCTGGATTCCTCCTAATATTGCTGGGGTGTGGTACTGCAGCGATTCTTCAGCACTGGGAAGCAAAGTTTCCAATGGCTGGGGATATAGTCGTTCTCATATCCGCAGTGGCTGGGGGAGCGCTTTGTAGCGACGCGATCCTTGGGGTCACGGGGGGCGCTGGAGGGAAAGAGATTCGTTTCCGGGCGGACCTGGCGCTCGAAGTGGCGATTTTTCTTTGGCTGCTTTTCGCCATGATCGCGTTGCTCTGCAGGGAGCTAGAGGGTAGTGTCCACGGCGTGGCATTTTCTTCTTCTTTCTTAATTCTTTGTATAATCAGCAACTTTTTTCTGGTTCATATTTTAAATCCAGAATTGGATGGCGTTTCAAAAAAATCGAACCCGCTGTTTTTTAGGGGGCTCTCGCTCATAGTAATTGGCGGTATATTCAGCGTTGGTTACGCACTTGGCACGGATGCGGGCTCGTTCGTTAACATATTCTCGAAGTTCTTCTTCGCTTCCTACACAGCTGCCATAGGAGCGGCTCTTGTCGCACGTTCGTGTGAATGGAATGAATCTCAAAGTATGGATAAATTCGAAGCTTGGCAGGCGATCAGGCGGCTCAGCAGGGATGAATTTAATGAGCAGATCAAATATCAGAAGCTCTCTGCCGATCGACAGGACCTGCTATTCAAGTTCATACATGGTGAGATACAGGTCAGCTACACCTGCCAACCAGACATCGAGGCTTACGCCCTGAAGGCCTTGATGCCGGACGTATATAGGTATCTGCCGCACGAAGCACACCCGTATTCGAGCAGCGAACACTATGAGTACGACCCGGCAAAAAACGGGCAAAACATCATCAAGCATGGCATTGGATTTGGTGAGGTCGTCAGCTACTCAAGTCAGTTTGGGACTTTGCTGGTTCCGTGCCCGGACGACAGGGATGGAGAGAGATGTGTCGTCTTTTCAGATCTCAAGCTCAAGCGCAACGATGATAAGTTGGAGTTACCCCCTTCTGGGATTAGGGAAGTGAACTACACAATCTCTGTTGTGCAACAGAAGGAGGGAAGATTCAGGTTCATATCGGCAAGGCTCATGAGCTCGAAAAGAGAGAAGTACCGGAAGACGATGGAGCAAGCTTTTGGGGAGATCTTTGCTGACGCACACGCACGAGAGGGTTTTGTCGACCATTGCGTGGGAATCGTGGAAGCGTATCTTATTCGGACTGCAACGATGTAGCCGTTTTATCTCGGCAATGTGCGCGGTGTGATGACCACCTCGTGCCGCGTCCTCGTACGCCGCGACATTCGCCGTATCCCCGAACGGCATGTGGTTGGTGTTCAACTGCTAAGGCAAATCACTGTTGACGCGTGCCAGTGTTACGGTCATTCCTTTGGATGCGCAATGCGGAGCGTACACGAAAGCGCACCACGTCGAGCGATTGGCCGCAGGTGGTCTCGTCGATTCGCGCAACATGCCAATCGCATGCGCGAATCGTCATCGGCAGTTCCAGCACAGTTACGCCGAGATCTAGTGACACGATGCCGAAACACGTGTGATTCAGTTCGACTTCATCGGGGCAATCGAGCCGACGTAAAATCCCAGCCAATGCAGCGAGAAAGTGCTGCGGCATTCATCACTCACGCAAGTCGAACAATCGGACTTCCCCGCGTAAGCTGTCGGAGAGGGGCGTCATTGTGTTTGGGGCGGTAATTGGTCTAGCCGGCGCAGTCGGGTATGTCGTCGGGTGGGTTGAGAAGCTTTATGCTGCGCATCACCCGAAGGATGCCAGCACGGCAGCGAGTTGGGTGCAGGCCTTCGGGTCGATCGGCGCGATTATCGGTAGCGTTGTCGTCGTCTATCTGGCATACGAGCGCCAGCGATTTGCCGCGGCTAAGGAGCGGCAAAGAACGGAGCAGGCCCGGGTTGATTCGTATCTCGCCGTGGCGGAGCTTGGAATGCGCCGCGCCACGCACGCGCTTCATCTCGTTTGCGAGGTAAAGCTTAGCTTCCAAGACATGCACAATTTTTCCGAACACACGGACTTGTTGCAATCAGCCGATGCGCTTGAGGCGATCCCGCTTCATTCGCTGGGATCAGCCAACGCCGTGAGCGCTATGGCAACGATGACTGACTATTTGAGGCATCTGGATGCCGTGATTCGGGAAGAGCAAATATGCTCGCGATGGTTACCGGCCTCAATGTCCCACGCGACAGGGATGGACATGAACTAGCGATGGCGAGGGTGAGAGCTAACTTTGAGCTTCTGCGAATGCATCATGCGCGCTAGTGATCGCGTTGAGTGGCGAGGTTCCAGCATTGCTACCGGGAATGCGATCTACAGCAGAGGACCAAGACTTTGACCGGCGCGTGGAAGAATATCTGCAAGGCGGACCCGTCGAGGTCGACAACGAAAGCCACCGCGGCGCGCAAGACCATGGCACGTTACATGGCGCGGCTGGCTGGGCGTTTCCGTTGCTCAAGGCGGGATACCCCAGCGTCGAGCCGATCGAGGACGCGCTAAGCGACGCGCTCATGAACGCGGGGCCCGTGATCCATCCGCCGCTCATCATGATGAATGCCGGGCCGCTCGAGCATTTCGAAGCGTGGGACATTCACAACGAAGGCACGCAGCCGTCGATTCGCCGTGTAACGAATGCGCTCGACGCGGAGCGCATGGCCGTGCGCGAGGCGCTCGGATACGGCATGCCGCACTTTCCGCTCGCCGATCACTACGCAAGCGAAGGCGACGAATGGATGTACGGGCGCGACGCGCACGGCAAGCTCACGGACAGCGGCGACTGGCGCGAGAACATCGACCTGAAGGCCCATCGCTACATGCTGGAAGATACGCGGCTCGGTCTCTCGTTCATCGTGTCAGTCGGGCGCTGGGCGGGCGTGCCCACGCCCGTGGCGCAGGGGTTGCTGAGCGTGGCGAGTGCCGTGTCGGAGCGCGATCTGTACGCCGAGGGGCGCACGCTCGAGAACCTCGGGTTGGCCGCGCTCTCGCGCGAGGCCAAGCACGAACTGCTGGCACGGGGGCTCGCATGACGCACAGCGCCGCCGACGTAAGGCATATTCACGTGCTCGGTGCAGGACGCATGGGGCAGGGCATCGCCCTCGCGTTCGCCTTCGCGGGATTGCGCGTGACGCTAATCGACTTCAAGGAGCGCGCGGCGCCCGCGCGCGCGGAGTTCGCAGCGGCGGCGCTTGGCGAAATCGATCGCCACTTGCAGATACAGGTCGAATTCGGGCGCATCAACGCGCAGGAGGCCGCGCTAGCCGGCTGCGAGGTAGTGTTCGAGGCAGTGCCCGAAATCATGGCGGCAAAAGAGGCGGCATTCGCCTGGCTGTGCGCGCATATCGCCGACGGGGCGACGATTGCGTCCACAACATCGACGTCTCTCGTCACCGAACTGCAAAATGCGGTTACGCATCCACAGCGGCTCGTCAACGCGCACTGGCTCAATCCAGCGCACGTAATGCCGCTCGTCGAAATCAGCCGCAGTGGCACAACGGACGAAGCGGTGGTCGTGCGGCTCATCAAGGAACTGCTGCGTGGCGTTGGGAAGGTACCCGTCGAGTGCGCGCCATCGGCGGGCTATATCGTGCCACGTCTCCAGGCGCTCGTCATGAACGAGGCGGCGCGCATGGTGGAAGAGGGCGTGGCGAGCGCGCACGACATCGATACGGCCGTGCGCACGGGATTTGGCTTGCGATTCTCTGTCCTTGGGCTGCTCGAATTCATCGACTGGGGCGGTTGCGACATTCTCTATTACGCCTCGCATTACCTGGCGAAGGAAATCGGTCAGCGCTTCGAACCGGCCGGCATCGTGTCGCGTCACATGGAAGAAGGGCGCGACGGCATACGCGACGGCAAGGGCTTCTACGATTATGCGGACGTCGAAGTGCCCGCTTACGTGAAACGCCGGCTCGGCGAGTTTGGGCAATTGCTCGAGCATCTCGGGCTGGCGCCGCGCTATAACTCGGCGGCATGAAAATCCATCCCATGGATGATAGATGCCATATATGATTGATTTGACAGATATGGCGCCGGTCTTAAACTTGTGGCCTGAACGTACCAACACCACCCCACCGAATCACAGAGTCGCTCATCGCTCTGCGAAAACGCATCTAGTAAGATATCCTAATGAATAGAGCGACAATCGAACGTATCGAAACCCGCCTCGTCGATCTGCCGACGATTCGCCCTCACAAGCTGTCCGTCGCCACGATGCACGGGCAAACCCTGATGCTGGTGAAGGTGTATTGCAGCGATGGTGTAACCGGCATCGGTGAAGGTACGACGATTGCCGGCATGGCCTACGGTCCCGAAAGCCCGGAAGCGATGAAGCTCGCAATCGACGCCTACTTCGCCCCGGCGATGATCGGCCAGGACGCCACGCGTATCCAGGCGCTCATGGCGCGCCTGGGCAAGCTCGTGAAGGTCAATCACTTCGCCAAGTGCGCGCCGGAAACCGCGCTGCTCGACGCGCAGGGCAAGCGCCTTGGCGTGCCGGTGAGCGAACTGCTGGGCGGCCGCCGCCGCGAACGCCTGCCGGTGGCATGGACGCTCGCTTCGGGCGATACCGCCAAAGACATCGCCGAAGCCGAGGCGATGCTCGAAGTGCGCCGCCACAAGATCTTCAAGCTGAAGATCGGCGCGAAAGACCTCAAGACCGACATCAAGCACGTGGCCGACATCAAGAAGGCGATGGGCGATCGTGCCGCCGTGCGCGTGGACGTCAACATGGCCTGGAGCGAGACGCAGGCGGCCTGGGCGATTCCCGCATTGGCCGACGCGGGCTGCGAGCTGGTCGAGCAGCCGGTCGCTTCGCCCGCGGCGCTGGCGCGCCTCATGCGCCGCTTCCCGGTGGCGTTGATGGCCGACGAAATCCTGCAGGGACCGGAAAGCGCGTTCGAGATCGCGAAGAACGAGGGCGCCGATGTGTTCGCCATCAAGATCGAACAAAGCGGCGGGCTGTTCGCGGCGCAGCGCGTGGCCACGATTGCGGACGCCGCGGGTATCGAGCTGTACGGCGGCACGATGCTCGAAGGCGCGTTCAGCACGGTGGCGTCGGCGCACCTGTTCGCGAGCTTCGCCAACCTGCAGTGGGCCACCGAACTGTTCGGGCCGCTGCTGATCACCGAAGAAATTCTGACTACGCCGCTGGACTACAGCAACTTCGAGCTGACCGTGCCGAACGGCCCGGGACTGGGCATCGAACTGGACGAAGCGAAGGTCAAGCGCTTCACCCGCGATGGCCTGATGAAAGTCACGAAGTAATCCGCGAAGTAATCTGGATAACTGATAAACGGACAAGACGATGCTTTTCCACGTACGCATGGATGTGAACATCCCGGCCGACATGCCGGCCAATGTCGCCAACGAAATCAAGGCGCGCGAAAAGGAGTACTCGCAGGAGCTGCAGCGCAGCGGCAAGTGGCGCCATATCTGGCGACTGGTGGGCGAGTACGCAAACTACAGCATCTTCGATGTAGAGAGCAATGCAGAACTGCACGACATTCTCACCGCCTTGCCGCTTTTTCCGTACATGAAGATAACGGTCACGCCGTTGTGTCGCCACCCGTCCTCCGTCAGGGACAACGACGCATGAACTGATTTTCCCCCAATGCCACGAGACAAGGATCATGAACGCAAAAGTATTCGAGACCAAGGAAGTGCAGGACCTGCTGAAGGCAGCTGCGAATCTGGAGGGTAACAACGGCAATGCCCGTTTTCAGCAAATCACGCATCGTTTGCTTGGCGACCTGTTCAAGGCCATCGACGATCTCGACATCACGCCCGATGAAGTCTGGGCCGGCGTGAACTATCTGAACAAGCTCGGCCAGGACGGTGAAGCGGCGCTGCTGGCTGCCGGCCTCGGCCTCGAGAAGTACCTCGACGTCCGCATGGACGCCGCAGACAAGGCGGTGGGTCTCGAAGGCGGTACGCCGCGCACGATCGAAGGGCCGCTGTATGTGGCAGGCGCACCGGTGCGCGAGAGTGTTTCGCGCATCGACATTAACGCCGATGCCGATGCGGGTCCGCTCGTCATTCACGGCACGGTTACCGGCCTCGACGGCAAGCCGCTCGCGGGCGCCGTGGTCGAATGCTGGCATGCCAATTCGAAGGGCTTCTATTCGCACTTCGACCCGACGGGCGCGCAGGACGACTTCAACCTGCGTGGCGCGGTCAAAACCGGCGCGGACGGCAAGTACGAATTCCGCACGCTCATGCCGGTGGGCTACGGCTGCCCGCCGCACGGCTCGACCCAGCAACTGCTCAACGGCCTTGGCCGCCATGGCAACCGCCCGGCGCACGTGCACTTCTTCGTCACGGCGGACTACAGTCGCAAGCTCACCACGCAGTTCAACATCGAAGGCGACCCGTTGATCTGGGATGACTTCGCCTACGCGACGCGCGAAGAACTGATTCCGCCGGTGGTTGAGAAGACTGGCGGCACCGAGCTCGACCTGAAAGCCGACACGTACAAGGACATCGAGTTCAACTTCACGCTCACTCCGCTGATCCAGGGCAAAGACAATCAGATTGTCAACCGTTTGCGCGCTGCGGCAACGGAGGAGTAGCGCATCATGGCGGCGGCGCGTTTCGGCGCGGCCGCTTGACCACCTCAATCGGATCGGGTCTTTTGATGTCCGCTATGGTCAACGTTTTAGGCAGGCGTGCGCGTAGAAAGTAGGCACGTCTGCGAATCCTTTCAATAGTAAGCGATTCATCCGCACTCCCGATTGCGTCCTCTCGCGCAGCGGAAGAAGCGCAACTCTTAGCGCGGGAACGCGAGCGCGCACAGAAGACCTAGCCGACGAAGCATCATGTCTTTGACCGGGCGCTCGCGCCGCCGAATTTTGTGTCGTTGCTCCACACGCTTCCGGGTTCCGGGGCTAACGACTCCCATCAACCGGAAGGGCGATCGTCGTCGTTACGCAGGCCGTTCTCGTCTGCAGCAAACGCTGCTCAAAAATAGAGGCGTTCCGCTTCACCCGAGACACTGGTGGCGAGCGCGGACTCGATGTGATACATGCCGACGGCGTGCCGTAATGAGCGTGACGTGAGGCTCCTCGAGCGAGATCGAGTCGTCGGAGTCAAGCTTTTCGGCGCCAATGAGAGCTTGCGTTTCAGCTAGGACAGCCGTGATCTCAAGTCTGGCAAAGCTCAACCGAGTTCGAAGAGACGCATCGGGAGGCTCAGCGGATATGCGCGTTAGAGCCGGGCGGTGTGATCGCAGAGTATAAAGCATGTCCCCATAAGTCGGCATGTTATCGGGCCAGTGCTAACAGCCCGGCACGTGGATCATCGGCTTCGCCGTAATCCTGACTGGCAACGCGATTGCCGCGCAGGTTGAAGAGCGAACCGAACTCTCGCTCTCGATATTCTTCTTCTTGATTTCGTGTGGGATATTCTCGAACCAGTTCACCACCACTGCCGACATTTTTTGTCATGCAATGCGCATTCTGGATTCAGGGCGCATCGATTGATGGGCGGTACTGTCACTGCCGCTAAAGTTTCGGGCCGAAGCGGCCGATATCACTTCGACGACTAGTTGTTGTCGACTGCAGTAGGTTTAGAAGAGAGAGCCCGAAGCGTGCTGCTTGACTCGAAGCTGACTCCGATTGAATAAGAAAGGATTCCAGTGATTTATAACGAATGGCTTATACAGGCGAATTCGGCCATGAACATGGCGGTCGCCCGTAGCTACAACGCAATGCATATCGGTGGTTGGAGCGAGAATTTCATCACTACCAGTGTACTCGAATCGCTTGATACACGGGGCGAAGAGATAGTTTGGGATGATTTGCAACAGAGGATCGTTTGGGAGGGCTACAAACTAACTGGTACTGCGGAAACCGAATATGGCGATATCGCGGTGCTCGTTCGAGTATGGCTCACGTCGGACGTCTTTGTCGATGGCGTGGCGTTCTACGAAGCGAAGAGGCAATATTTCAATGCCGACGGATCGATCAAGGGATTTTTGTCGGTTAAAAGTGAACAGCTTGCTCGTCTTAGAGAAGTGACGCATGCGAGCAACGTTATTTTCTATGACGTTGATCAAGGGAAGAGCCAAGTTCATATCGGATGCGTGCCTAACATCTTCGTTGATGAGCTGATGAGGCAGAAGCTGGTCAAAGAGGCCGGGAGAATCATTCACCGATACGGAAAGCCGTTTGTTTACAGCTTGGGCGAAAATCTTAGGGGGTTTTCCGTAGACTTCTCTCAGAAAGTCGTGGAGGATGTTAAGGGGTTTGCGAATTCCACGGATGCGCCGCTTGTAATAATTAATGCGGCTGTTGGAAAGATGAATCTCGAGCCAAAGCTCAGTGAACATTGCTCACTGCTGAAAAACTACGAGAAGGTATGGGGCGCATCTCCTGCTGTCGCGGAGGATCCGGCGCCCCCGCCTGGTGGTAATGAGCCGAGCCCCTTTTGAGTCACCAAAAAAGGGGTAGAAGGAACGCACCACACCAGTCAACGAAAGCGCGAAATAATTACCTGTTGACCGATCTGCATTTAATTTCCGTCTTCGAAAGACAGGAGTGAAATGTTATTTGAACGCGCAAATGTACAGAGAAATCATAAAAATGGAACGCGCACCAGAAATCAGTAAGAAAGAGCTCGATGAAATTCATGCGATAGCGGTGACGCTCACCACCCGCGAGCGTGAGGAGAGGGAGAAGAGCAACGGAGAGAGGTGGTTCGAGAGAGCTGCGGAGCACCTTGCGAAAAATTCGATTGCGATGTTAGGCGCGTTGCTCGTCCTTCTTCTCTTCAGTTGGTTCTGGGAAAAAGAGTCGGTGCGCGATGCTGCGCTTGTCATGGGGGTTCTAGTTGCCGGGTTCCTGCTCGCTGCATGCTTTGTCGTCATTGGTGGCGCTGCGCCGTTCTTTAATCAACTCCGAAAGCAACCATATTCTCCACTGCTATGGTCGATTGAGGCGTCAATAGCAGCAGACTCGGAAGAATTTCAGAAGTTGCTGTCATGTCGACGCGATGCCATTGCACTGTATTTGCTGCAGTACAAGCACGAGAGAGACTCTTTCGAAAGGCGTGGGGCAATGATTGCAGGCTCGCTGGACAAGATCGGCTTGTTTCCCGCCATGGCCGCCTTCGTCGGCGTCGCGACGTCACTATGGTCGCATTCAGAACTATTCGTCAGAGTTTTGGTATTTGTTGTTCCTGCCTTTTATCTAATGAATTTCGT
Organism: Paraburkholderia sp. CNPSo 3076; assembly: GCF_026343935.1. Taxonomy (NCBI): domain Bacteria; kingdom Pseudomonadati; phylum Pseudomonadota; class Betaproteobacteria; order Burkholderiales; family Burkholderiaceae; genus Paraburkholderia; species Paraburkholderia sp. CNPSo 3076. The sequence goes on from NZ_JAPMAL010000051.1 coordinate 17,750, forward strand.
AAACTGGAAGCTTATCCAGGAGATGAATCGAACAATCGCAGTCCTTGAATATAGCATCGAGCTGCACGACTCGCTGAAATAGGGGGTGGAGCAATACGTGCTTCCTGCTCTCGAATTGGGCAATGGGTGCTCTAGAACGTGGTCTGCCGGATGGTTCTAAACCAAGAGGTGATTCGCAGCCTGAACACAATGCTGTTTTGGGGAGAGTGGTCCGCCGTTGACCGCTTGCAGAGGCAGCAATGCTTTCGTCCCTGTTTCCGTGCGTAATGAGTTCGACGCTCCGAGGTTTTGGCTACGTACGAGGAGGTCGGGGTGAAACTGCACTAGCCTAGAAAACGATTCAGGATTGACCGATGCCACGGAAGCGTTGGCGCGCCTGCCGTTAAATCGCCGAGGCAGGCGGTTCATGGTCTTGTAATCGTGCCTTTTGGGGCGCGGGATCGTTTGGTAGCTTGAGGAGTGGGGTGCCCGTCAAGGACTGGCTCCATCCATCCGCTCCTTGAGCGCCCGAGTCGCAATCCTAGCGAGCTACCATGGTGCCGACCTGCTCGAGCGGCTTGCCTGCCCGACGCAGACTCTCCGCATCGGTTACTGTCTATTGCAGCGAACGCTGGCCCTGCCGCGACGCTTTGTGAAGATACGTGGTGCAAATCCAACCGCCCGCTGAGCGTGCCGATGCTCTTATTCCACTCGTCAGCTGTCTAGCTGCGATTCCGCGCGACGCACGCACATGTGGAGACGGGGCTTCTTGCGTGCACTCCGTGTAGCGCTGATCAAAATAGGACAACAAACGAAAATGACCAGTAAAATAGCAGAGATATTCGAGCAATCATTTCTTGGTTGAAGATTCCTCGAAAATCAGTGGAAATCGCGATGAATTCAATGGTATACATCTCATGTCACACGTCGACTGCGCGCAAAGCCACCGGCGTTAGGGCCGCCCCTTCCGACTGAAGGGCTTCGGTGGTGACCGCTAGCGCGGACGGGCAAGACCGGTGGCGCGCTGGGGAAATCCGGACTACCACGGGGTAGGGTTGAGAGAGTCCGGTGCGGTGGCGAAGAGAGGGCCGCAACCCGCATGTCTGTCGGAACCATCCTGATCGGGATGGCTGAAGGGACCGCCGCATTGATTGCGGTAGGGCCTCTGGCTATTCCTTTCTATCCTTGATCGAGGATATCTACGCTATTCCCTAGGAAGGATATGTTCGTTAAAACATATGCTTGAACGTGGGGAGAAGTACGCGTGCGAGCATTTTTTCTTTTGCTGACCAGCGGAGGCGTGTGTTGTCGAGACTTCCTTGGAGGGCGGTCGGGCGTAGCGTATCAGGCGCCTTCCCGGCGAGCGTCCATTGCGCGAGTATTTGCAGATCTGCTGACCAGGGGCGGAGTCTTCCGGACATTGTGGCCCCTGGCAAGGCAGCGTGGGTGCACCTTGCATCGTCCTGGTAGGGGTGTTTTGTGAAGCCAGCCTAGTGGCGTAGGGGATAGCTTTGAGGAGCAGCGACTACGCGGCTTGGGTATCTAGCTACGATCTGCGCAAGAGTTCATAAGTTCGCCTTGCCCGAGACGTGTTGAATTACTCATGGCGGCATTATGGCTCGCGGGTCGGCTTCTGGCGGTTGATGGAAATCATGGAAAAACACGGGATCCGCGGCACGGGTGCACTGAAAGATTCGGTTCAGCCTTACACGAAAGTCAGTATGATGAACGTGCATCGATCACATGCGGGAGACGTTCGTGGCAACGTACAAGGAACTGAGAGCGCAACTTGCAGAACTCGAGAGCCAGGCGGCCGCCATGCGTCAACAGGAGCACGACGCGGTTCTCGCCGACATCCGCGCGAAGGTGGCGGAGTTCGGGTACACGGTGAGGGATATCTTTGGGAGCCGTGGTGGCGGACCTAGGCTTTCGCGCAAACCGTCGCCGGCGAAATACCGCGATCCTGCGACTGGAGCTACCTGGTCAGGGAGGGGCCGTGCGCCGAACTGGCTCAAGGACGCTAAGAACCGCGATCGGTTCCTGATTCGCGACTAGGTCGCGTTGTCGAGGACCCAGTGTTGGCCCCAGCGAGCGACGAGTCATCCAGCACCGCAAGAGGCCGCAACCTGTTTCCTCAGAGACGCAACTACGATCAATGGGCTTGCGTCGCGCTCGGAGACTGTCGCGCAGCGGTGGACGGCGGAGATCATCGTTACTGAAACGAAACTGGCTTGCAGCTAGGGAACAGACTCCATGAAGAATTGCTTTGTGCTCATCACTCGAAGAGGAAGGCGCTACTAAAATGAAGATGGTTCTCGCGCCCATCCTCAAAGTACAGGTTGGGAATTAGCCGAATTTTCTTCTCGTTGTTGTTGAATACTTCACTGTAGTTCGGATTGTTACCCATCGCATTGGAATGGAGCTTGGCGAGGTATGTCTTCGTGTCATCTTGGGAGAAGGTAACCTCCCCATTTTTGTCCCTGTGGAAACAGCGAAGCACCTGTCCGTTAGCCAGCGGCCGCAAGGCAAGAAGGTTTTCGCTGGACAGGGCAATGAACTCGGCTGTCCCCATAACCTTATCTAGGTGCGCCTCATTCAGGCTGGCACCTCTGACCATTCTGTTCCATGTCCCCTGCAGGCAAGCAAGAAAGTCGCTCTTTTTCAGTCCAAACTCAGTAAAGGCGAAGTAGGTTAGCAATAGGGTCAGCTTCTCGACGCGGATCGATAGAAGGGGGTGTTCATCAGGAGGAATGGTGATGATGTCACCGTGCGCTATCTCGTCCCGGAGTTTTTTTAGCTTGGCAAGGGCTTCTGCGGACAGGTCGATGATTTTGATTACGTCGGCGTCTGCCTGAGAAACGACAATCTCAGTTTTCTCCAGCAGTGTGTATGCCCTGGTCTGAAAAACTGTATCCGCTATATTTTTCACTCCGTGAGCCTGATCGTGCGTCAGATTGAGATTGCTTTGGTCTATCCTTTCATGAAAGATCCTGATTTCCCTTTTGGGTGACGGAATGTGTTTCTTTCCAAGGCTCAGTGTTCGAGATGAGATATATGCCTCCCAAAGGGTGACGTAACCCAGGACCTTGTATTCCCAGAAGTCCTTGTATCGCTTCATTCCTGACAGGCGCAGCCATAGCGCATCGCGCAACTTCGAGGAGTAGAAATTCTGGACTATGGTTTGCCAGTTTTCTTCAAAGATGGACTTCTTGATGAAGTAGTCCATGCCACTTTTCTTTCGAGCTTCCGTGTCGGCTTCACGCTCATAAAAAGGGAAAAGCGCGTATCCAGTGGGACCGCGGCCAGACGTTACAGCCACGCTCGCGATTGAGACTGGTGTTCCGAGGAGTACGCTCAGCAAAGCCATCAGGTCGATGGCGTATCGGCGAACGTTCTCCATACTCAAGGGTGAGGTACTCTCAATGCTGAAGAGAACCGAATCCTTGATTGCGTGGCCGTCGTTGGTCTGAACGATGGTGGTATGCGGGTAAGCCTTGATGGCAACGCCTTTGCCATCAAGCTGCAGGCTCGCGCTTATCTCGTCAGGCGTGTTGATCCACTCTATCTGTTTTCCAGGCACACCACTCATACGCTGGTACCCAAAAAACCACGGCGATATGTCCAGGACCTCTATCTCTGCCAGAACGACAGCATCGGTAGTCTTGGCGCCAACAATGTATTCGCATGAGAGGAACAGCTGTTCAAACCGGCAGTCAAAGAGAGTAAATTGCTGGCCGTCCTCGGTGACTGCAAGAACTTCATCGAGAGTTTGTCGCTCAGTGAGCTTGAGGCTACTCAGTCTGAACTGCAGGGTAGTGCCTTTGCCAGGCCCGAAAGTGAGCCTGCCATCTCCTAATTCTCCAAGTTCAGCGTGCGATACCGTTACATCGTAGCTATAGTCTTGGGTGAAGATGATTTCGGGGCTCATGGACTCACATTTGGCAGGCGTTTCGTATTTGCTATCGTGCTTCGATGTCAGGGGTTTCGCTGTTGTAGCGGTGGTTCATGATCACGCTGCCAACAGCATGGCGGCCGAGAAACTAGAGGGCACGTACTACGCGGCGCTCGCCCTCCGGCCTTGGGTCTTTATATCCTGGGGCCAACGAGGCGCTAGTTGCGCCATACAACGCAAGTGGGTCAGCGAGCCACAGTGCGTATTCGGGTCCGCGAAGGCTGTGATCAGGCGAACAGTCGACACTCCATCGCCGCAAAATATATCCGGCATTTGCTGCTCGGACTTTGACCTTCAAAACGCCATCGGGCATCTCGTAATCGGACTGCACGACTTCAGGCCGTGGGTGAGCAGGATGGGGGACCAACTCAAGTTCGATTAGGCGGCTCCACTGAACGTCGTGTTCTGCGCTCTCACTGCTGTCAACCGGCGCGTCATCAAGAACCGTTGGATTTGCCATGCGGGTCAGCACGAAATCTCTGAATTGCTGACTCTTTCGGTCGAACGCGCGCACATGCCATCGAATGCCGGTATCTACCAGGGCCAAAGGGACGATTTCACGCTCGCTCTTCCCACTGTCAATGGATGTATAGCCCAATCGAACAGCTTTGCCTCGATGGATTGCTCGGGTGATGGGTGCAAGGACTGACATCTTGGGAAGGCTCAGGGCATTCGGAAATTCACAGCGAACCATTGGCTGCAGATTTTCGCCAATGCCTTCGCCGAAACCCTGGGAGAGCGCGGTCAAGACGCGTTGCGCCTGATGTTCAAAAAGCGGTGTGAATTCCAGCGTTGGCAGGTATGCCTTCGTGGTGGGATCTAGTTGAAGGTTTTCTGGGGCTATCTCTCTGTACATCGCGATGTCACGCGTCGCCCCCGCTGGGCCTGTCTCGAAACGTTCGACGACGTCGGAACGCCTCAGTTCGCCCAGGAAATAGAGCTTGAAATCTATATGAGAGAGTCGCTCACGCTGACTCCGCGGGAGCTGCTCCAGAAGTTGAAGTCGCTGTTCAGTCTGTACTTTGGCCATATTGACATCCTACGCGATATGGTCAATGCGGTCAATCATAATTGCTTGGTGACATCATCAAAATGATTATGTATGATGCTCGATAGGGTGATGCGATCTGTGCCGCGGGCGGCCGAGGCGGTAGCGGAGTCATATTTAGGGCCATAACTAGCCTTGAGGGATCAGGGGACGTTTGAGATGACGACCGATATTGAAGCGCAGCACATAGTGACCGCCAGTGCGATGGAGTATTTGGAGCGATTGGCGGACGAACTGGATGTGCCGCCGTCCCGCTACGAGGAGGCGAAGCGTCGCTACAAGTCGGTTGGCGAATGGCTTGGTCGCGACGACTCCACGCTCAAAGACTTCGACCCAGACGTGTACGTTCAAGGATCTTTCAGACTTGGCATCCCCATCAAGCCTGTGAATGAGGACGAACACTACGCCGTCGACCTCGTCTGCGAGATGAAGGGAGCCGGCAAGCATCTATCGCAGCGCCAGTTGAAAGAGATGCTCGGCTATGAGATGGATCTCTACGCCAAGGTGCACGGCATGAAGGAGGTTGGCGAGAGCCGCCGCTGCTGGACTCTCGAATACGCAGATGGTGCACAGTTCCATCTGGACGCGCTTCCGGCTATTCCGGACGGGGAAGGCATGCGCCGTCTCCTCGAGGTGCGAGGATTCAGCAGCGACTGGACGGAAACCGCTATCGCCATCACAGACAACGAGCATCCGCTGTACGACGTTGCCTGCGATGCCTGGCCGCACAGCAACCCTCGCGGGTACACGAAGTGGTTCCGTAGTCGTATGAAGGTGACCTTCGATGCTCGGCGTGGCGCGTTGGCGCTTGAGGCGAAGGCATCGGTAGAGGACATCCCTTCGTACCGCGTAAAGACGCCGCTGCAACAGGCTGTGCAGCTTCTCAAGCGGCACCGGGACCTCATGTTCGCCGAGGATCCAGACAACAAACCGATTTCGATCATCCTAACCACTCTTGCGGGTCGGGCATATCAGAACGAGCCCACCGTGGCCCAGGCCCTCGGCAGCATCCTGCGGAGGATGGACTCTTTCATCGGACAGGATGCGCAGGGCAACGCCGTCATTCTGAATCCGACCGACCCGGCCGAGAACTTCGCCGACCGCTGGCGCCAGTATCCGGAGCGCCGCCGGAGTTTCTATGCGTGGTTGAGCAGGGCACGCGAGGACTTCGCTGAGCTGACAGCGCAATGGCAGAGTCCGATGCTCGTCGAGGCGGCGAAGCGATTTACCGGCGAGCGCATCGCATTGGAAGCCGGCGCGCCGCGGCTGTCGAAAACTCGTACGTTGGCAACACTGTCGCCGTCTCGGGCGGCCCTCATCAGCGCGCCGCATAAGCAGCGCGCACCGTGGCCGGAAGTCCGCGAGGGAACTGCCCAGATTAAGAAGGCCACGTGGCTCGCAAATGGGTTCTCACGCCCGATGCGCTTCTATAGCGATTCGGATCCGCTGCGCAAGGGCGCGTCCCTGACATTCGAGATGAGTACGGATGTGCCGGCACCATATGACGTGTACTGGCAGATCGTGAACTCGGGCTTTGAAGCAACGCGTGCGAACCAGCTCCGTGGCGGGTTTGACCTCGGCGCTGTGGAGCGTGGCTCGGCCGTACACCACGAATCGACTGCATATTCCGGCTCGCACACGATCGAGTGTTTCATCGTCAAGCAGGGGCATTTAGTCGCCCGCAGCGGTGCGTTCGTCGTGAATATTTCCTGACCGTTCAGAGAACTGAGATAACAATGACGGAAGCACCTGATACCCAAAGCGTCGTCCCGCTGAGCGACGAGGCCCTGGCACGCGCCATTGGCGAGCAGGCAGCTGCTGGATGCGAGCTGCTGATTGTGGCCAATGGATTCACCGCGCTCGCGGCGGCACGAACGGACGCCGCTCGTGGGTGGGCAGAGTTCGGGCGTGGCGATTTTGGGCTCAGATCCGGCGCGGCGGCTAATACCGTCGTGGACGGGGGGAAACTCAGATGGTGGGAAGTCGAAAAGTCGCCCGGGACGTACGAGCTTTCTGCCGAGACTAGCGTCCTCGGATCGGCTGAATTCGTCGACGGCTGGCTCCGTGAAGCGGAGGAACTCACGGGCGCAGAAGGCCGTGGAGATCCGCCGAAGAAAGACGACATGTTGTACCTCGGCTACCTCTGCGGCTGGCGATGCCAGTTTGCGGGGTGCGGAAAGGATCTCCAGCGGGAAAGCCAGAGCGGAACCCGAGGAAATTTTTCATACTTCGCGCATATTATCGCCTCATCGAAGAAGGGTCCACGGGGTGACCAGTTGCTTTCCGGAGTCCGTTCAAACGAAATCGACAACATCATGTTGATGTGCGACGAGTGCCATCGTCGTATCGATCGGGTCGACCCCGACCGTTTCACGGTCGATATCTTGCGCAATATGCGACAGGACAGCGTCAATGAAGTTAAAAGACTGCTTGATACTCTGCGATACGAAGAGGCGTTGCCTATCGTGGTGATGGGCAACATTACAGCGCAGTCGCCCCGTTTCATTCAGCGCGACGCAGAAGAGGCAATCTGGACCCGCCGGCTGCGCATGTCGGTGTCCGGCCCGCAGCGGTACTTCTATAACGGCGGTCACCTGCACAATCCCCATGTAGCGCATTACTGGGGTTCGCTCTTCGAATCGTTGCGAGACGACATCCCGTTGATGCGCAAGCGCTTGAATGGCACATTGAGCCATGAGGGCAACGCGGTGCCGTTGGCAATTTTCCCGCTCCACAGCACTTCGATGCTGGTTTTGGCTGGACGAATCGTCGGTGAGGGCAGCCGAGTTGTCGTATTCCAGTACGACCGGGACCGGCCGGCACATCTTCCAGGCGGGAAGTGGGCGTTCAATGAAAATGCTCTGCCGCCTGCGGTGGACAAATACTGCATTAAGGAACTTCGCCCGCACGCCGGTGAGGAGGAAGCATGTCTCATCGTCTCGCTGACGTTTGAGATTGATCCGGGCCGGCTGCCCGCCGAATTGTTCCGCGACGGAGAATTTGCAATCGGCGCGCTGGAGGTTACGGCAACCGAGCCGGGCTCTTTGCGGGCGAATATCATTGGTCATCCGATGGACCTCGATTTGCTGGCCGTGGTGATCCAGCAGGCGGTTGAGAAGATGCAGGACGAATGGAAGGTCAAGACGGTGCACCTCTTTGTCGGCGCGCCTGCGAGCGCGTGCTTCAAGATAGGCCAGAAATTGCAGGCAAGAAATCATGCGACCTACGTCTGTTACGAAACGCCCCCGGGGTCGGGGTCACCGTTTCTCCCGACCATCAAGATTACCAACAGCCGAGTCGAGGAGCTGCAGTCGGGTGAGAGCATTGCTTTGCTTTAGGTGAATCGCGGTAGTCTTTGGTGAGCAGATGTTCAGAGAAGTCGGTGCCTAACAAATTGTCGGTAACGTGACGCAAAGGAAGACCAGAGCATGAATACCAAACGCACGCTTGCGAAAACCTTCATGGAGAAGGTGGCGGTTGACCAGGAGGCTCGGCAGTGGGAGGAGCTGATGGTGAGACTTCTTTCGAAACTCGAGCTGAGCGCGGAGGAAAAAGACCGCGCCGGCGATCACTATGACACGCTGTCAAAGCAGGTCGCACGCAAACTCGGCGTCGGTGAGACCGATGTGCATATCGTCGTTCAGGGCTCGATGCGCACGCAAACGACGGTTGCGCCGCGCGGCCGGGAGAAGTTCGACCTCGACATCGTGGTAAAACTCGACGGCGAGCGCTTCATTGGTATTGACCCTGACGAGTTCTTCGCGGACTTCGGCGACGCGCTGCGCGGGCTCAATGATGCGGCTGGGGAGCCGAAGCCGAAGTCGCGCTGTTGGCGCCTGCAGTACCCGAACGAGCCGTTCTATTTCGATGTCACGCCCGCACTTCCTGGGAGCTTCGATATTACGGGCACGGATCTGCGCGTGCGCGATCCCGATACTGGCTGGAGCCCCTCGAATCCGGAAGATTTTGCCAACTGGTTTTGTGATGCCGCTGAGCAGAAGTTCGAATTTCAGATGTTGCTCAAGAGGGCGTTTGACGCACGTCACCAGATTGACGAGGTGCCTTCAGAGCCGATTTCCGTAGACGATGTCCTGCGCCGCACCGTCCAGCTTATCAAGCTCCATCGTGACCTCATGTATTTCGGCGCCTCGGACGAAGTGAAGGAGGGGAAGCCCATCTCTGTCATCCTTGTGACCCTGGCGACGTGGGCGTACAAGGACGTCTATCAAATGCGTCACATGTATTCGAACGCGATTGAGGTGCTGCTTGACGTTGTTGAGCGCATGCCGGATTACATCGGATACGATGGGCAGGCGTACACGGTGAACAACCCGACGCACACCGAGGAGAATTTTGCGGAGCGGTGGAACGAGGATGATGGCCTGCGCGCCGGCGCGTTCTTCCGCTGGCATGCGAAGCTGAAAAGCGATTTGGCTGCGCTGTTCGCGGATTCCTATTCCCGCAGCAACGAGGCGCGTATCCGCGAGATTTTTGGACAGCATGGCGTAGATGCATGGAAAGCCAGCATCGCGCCGGCCCCGACCGGCCTGCTCAATTCGCTGATGAAGACCGTGCCCGGAGGCGAACGCGGCGAGCCCGTCGCACCGGTCCCCATCGGTAGCAAGAAGACCACTCTCGCATGAGCGCAGAAGAGCGGGTTGCGCCTTTCGCGTCCCAGGTGGCGGCAGTGGCAAGGTGGCTGGATGGTGAGGGTGCCGCATTCCTGAGGCGCGTAAGCGGGCGTTCCGGCGCGACCCACGCGTGGGAGTTTGATCTGCAGCACCCGGTGTTGAGAGGCCGCACGCGTGTCAAACTCGTTTTACCGCGTGGCTTCCCTGCGCGTGCCCCTCGCATTATGGTCGACAGTGCCCTGTGTCTCACGCTTCCGCATGTCGAGGAAACCGGGCTTGTCTGCCTCGGAACCCTTAGCGATTCCAACGCGTACGCGCATCCCGAGCAGGCTGTGCATGCGGCGCTCGCGGCGTTCGACGAGTTCCTCGACAGGTGCAACGATATCGGCTGGGTCACCGCCGAATTTGAGCGCGAGTCGCTCGCATATTGGAGCCGCTTTTGTGGGTTCAGCGCGAAGCTCAGGATGCGCTGGACTGTGCGGCAGCTGCTCAACGCCGTCGGCCTCGTCAATGCTGCGGTTGAAGCGCGCGTCGCGATCTACGAATCGGGGCGCGTCGGTGTCGCTGCCGGCCCGAACGTCGATCCGAACTTCCTGGCGCGCAGACACGGCCTCGCGCGCGGCACACTGGAACTCGCGCGTGCGATCTTTCTCCCGCTGCCGGCGTCCGTTTGCTGGACCCCGAGCAACTGGCCAAAAACTTTTGGCGAACTGGCGTATCTCACCCATACGGCAACCGATGGCGAGTTCAATCTGGTCGAATGGTGCATTACTGAGCCAAAGGCACCAGCTGCCGGGTTCGTGGTCTTCACATCGTCCAACTCGTCTTTTGCCTATCAGCTGACGGCCCCGATGATCCCCGGGCTCGACGGGCCGGGTATCGTGCCTGTCAACGTCACGCGCATGGACCCGGATTGGGCGATCGTGCGTGACCAGCGCCTTGATCGCATGGAGCATCGGCGGTCGAAGCGTGTCCTCGTGCTCGGATGTGGGTCACTAGGCGCACCGCTGGCAATTGGGCTTGTGAAGGCCGGTCTGCAGGCAGCAACGCTCGTCGACATGGATGAGCTGATGCCTGAGAACGTTTCGCGGCATCCCCTCGGACTACGCGCGCTGTTCAAGCCCAAAGCCGTCGAGCTTGCGTCACAACTGAATGCAGACACTCCTGGCGCAGTAGTAAAAGGCCATCGCGCCATGGCGGCAGACTGGATTCTTGCTCAGTGCCGCCCTGGGGATTTCGACCTCGTCGTCGACTGCACCGGCGAGGAGGACGTGCGCCGCTTTCTCAGCGAGGTACGCAATACCATATTCCCTGGCACACCCATCATGCATACGTGGATGGAGCCGTTTTGTGCCGCATCGCATGTAGTGCTCATCGACAAGGACACGGTATGGCCGGCAGACGACCCGGTTTTACGAATTCACGCAGCAGACTGGCGCGATGACACGGAAATTGTTCTGCCGGCGTGTAACGCTGGTTTCCACGAGTATGGCATTGCCGATGTGAGCGCGGTGGCAGCGGCCGCGTGCGAATGTGTGCTTAGCGTATTGGATGCCAAAAATCCTAAGCCTTCGACGGTATGGTCTATCGTTCGCTCGACCACCTATTTCGAGTCGCTCGGTGTCGATGTGGTGCCGCGCTCCTTGGTGCCGCATTCGAAAGATGTATTCCATTCTGTGCGCCTTACTCGAAGTCTCAGCGACGCCCTGGCATTGCAAGAGGGGATGGGATGATCCGGTTTGCCATGCCAGGCACTGCATTGGAGCTGGTGCTGTGCAATGAAGCTATTGAAACACTTCGGTCTCGTGTGCAAGCCAATGTCACGAGCACGGAAAGTGTCGGGCAATTGTTTGCTTCGTCACTCTCCTCAAGCGAAGTGGCGATTCGAATTGCAACCGTCCTGCAACCAAAATGCGCACGGAGGACGCGCGTCGTTATCGATAAAGCTCTAGCCGAAGCAGAACGCAGAATCATGTTTGAGAACCAGTTGCATTGCGCTGGCGTATGGCACACCCACCCTGAGTCACATCCCAGCCCTTCGGCGGACGATAACGCGCTGGCAGAAGACTATGCGAGGGCCGCGTCGGATGCCGGTGTTGCCGGTATCGTCTTCATTATTGTCGGCACCGCACCCTTTCCAACGGGACTGTATGTCGGCATCCACGACGGAAAAACAATGCATAGAGCCACATTCGTCGAATCGTAGTTCAACTGGAGCAAAGAATGGTCACTGTTGCTGTAGCTACACAACGAGCTCGAGATTTCCGTGAACTCTTTGTGGAGTGGAGCCGGAAACGGGGCGCGCATGTCGTTTCTGAGCCGCCAGAGAGTGGAGGCAACGACGGCACTGTCAACTTCTCATTGGTGCCGGAGGCGTTTCTGGAAGTGCTTGACGCTGCGAGCTTTAGCTACACGACAGTCCCGACTTGATCGGCAAAATCAAAGATCATGCGGTGCAGAGCATCGCTCAGGCGCTAGACGCAGGTAAGACGCTTGGCGTCCAGGCGAATTAACTGAGGCCGTTGCGCGAGCGCGGGGGGCTGTACCGAACGGTGCACTCGCGAACTGGCAGCGGAGAAAACCTCTATCTTGAAGGCATCAAACGATGCTGGGAAATCGGCGCCACGGACTTGTGCGCGCTGCGATCTCTGCGGTACGGTACGCGGATTCTTGGCCGTAGCGCTTGGTCAGGTAACCGTTTTTGGGAATGTGTACCATCACTCGACTAACCGAAAGAAGGTTAACTTTATGAACAAACAGGAACTGATTGACGCGGTGGCAGCTGCAACGGGTGCGAGTAAGGCCGTCACCGGCGAAGCGGTTGACGCCGATATCGGAGCGGTTACCAAGGCTGTGGTTAAGGGCGACACCGTTCAACTTGTTGGCTTCGGGTCGTTCAGTCAGGGCAGGCGTGCAGCACGCACTGGCCGAAACCCGGCGACGGGTGAGGAAATCAAAATTGCGGCGGCGAAGACCGTGAAGTTTACGGCGGGCAAGGCATTCAAGGACGCTGTGAACGGTACACGAAAATAATCAGCCTAACGTCCCAGCAAGCGAATGCCCCGCGGCTGGATCCGTGACAGGGAAGACGTGCTTCCAGCCGCAACTTTGGTGGACGAGGTGGGGAGCCATCGAGGATCAACTCGATTTGATCCGCTTTGGAGTCCCCTGACCAGCCTCAAGCTTCAGCTTGTGCCGCAACCACTTGACCTCCTTTTTGAGCTTAGCTCCGACTACGTCGTCCGGAGCGTCGAGGCCAAGCTCTATGCCTTCCGCTCGCATGATCGCGCCCGCTGCGCTGTTAATCACGCCTTTCAAACGCTCAGATACTGAGGGTCGTGTTGGGCTCGGCTTCGAGGCGGCTTTCGTCATAGCCAACTCCAGACGTCGTGCGCGCCAACAAGTTTGCGCCGTTGCGAGTCCGAGAGTCAACCGCACTCTCGGAGGATAGCGGCTGCGCAATCCTGACGATCATGAGTGGTGGCAATGGAGCCCGTCAGCGCTAGGTGGAGCAGCAGGTTCTGCCTCGCACACACCCCTGGCGCCAATTTTTCCCCGATATGTGGGCAAGTCCTAGGGGGGCGCGGAGCGAACGCGAAGCTTCAAATATTGGAGAAGCCCGCTGAATCGCCCTTTGTTCTCGTTATCCAAGGGGTCAAGTTAGCCAACGGCAGGCCGATATCGCATTCTATGAACAATAAGCCATGCGCACTTTCGGACGTTATCCTCGCCGCGGTCGCGACAGTCGAACTGCTCCAGAGGGTTATGGGCGCAGATTTTCCCGAGGAAACCGTCGACAAAGTGTTCTGCGACTCCTATCGCGAATACTTTGGTACAGAAGCACCCGTCGCGGAAATATGGGCACGCAGTCGCTTCGAGGGGTAGGTGAAGAGCCTAGCTTAGGGGCTCTCAGGCGGCGCCGACCCGATCTGATTTACTCGTCGCGAGGCGGGTTCCCGCAAACGGGTCGTTGCGCCAGTCGACCATGGCGCGCTTACCCTTCTCTGGTTCAGGGGCGCCGTCAATTGCAAAGTGATCGAGCGACTGGCCAGCGCTGGTTGCTTGCACAACCCACGGCGGAATGTCGCCGTTGCCGTCCCACGTGTGACCTGCGGCGTCGCGGTAGCGTACTGCCTTCAGCCGTTCGTGATCCGCCGCAATCGAGGCGGCGACGTCTTCCGGGTTGATTCCGAATTCCGCCATCCTGCGGCGCAGGTAGGCAACTATGCTTTCGCGCTTTCTTTCATCCATTTTGCTTGTTCTCAGCTTCGCACCCCGCTTTCTGCGGTCCGGGGAAGTCGTACGCTACCAGGATAGCACAGCCGAAATGTGGCTCAGCGGAGGACATCGTTACGTTGGTAGCGGCTAGACCAGAATGGCACGGAAAACCCGCAGAAGGCTTCCGCATAATTGTCGTAATTCTGCCGCTTAAGCACCAGTTTTCCCCTCAAAGCGGCAGAATTGCGACAATTATGACGAGACGGTTCAGAGGAAAAATCAAGTCAACACCAGGCCCCGAGGTAACGCGAACATGACTGCGCAAGTGGCAGCTGACGACGGGTGCCGCTTCGATGACGTCTCTTGGATTCGGAGCGAGCATCGAACAACACCCCTGCAAGCAAAGACAACCTCGCGGATGGATCGAGAGTCAACCGCTACGCCGGCTAGGCTACGGCCCAGCTCACGTGTCGGATCGATCAGCGTAGCGCTGCAGCAAGTCATCGCGCCATACCTGCGCAACGATAGTCCACATGCCGCTCAACGTTTTTCTCGAGCTTGCGTGGACATCGGTTGGGCCGAAATCTCCAATTTGATTGCGCTCCGCTTTGCGGCACGTGCCATTGAGCGCCTGAAATCTGCCGCCACCGTTTAGCGCTTCGAGGCTTGACGCGCATGCTCGCGATTCCGTGCCATAACGGCATCGCGGTAGGTATGGGCGACAAGTGTTCCTGTCCTGGTGGCGGTCGTTCCGTCGATCTTTCCCAGCAGGATGCGCATGGTCTCAAGGGCGTGCGCTCCACTCCTGTCGCCGTCTCGACGCGCGTGTGCGAGTTCGTTCTTGCGGCCATTCCGTTGCAACTCGGCGCAAATCCAGACGAAAGCGGAGACTGAGTCAGTCGGACGGTCTTCCACTGGCAGAGCCAGCAGCAGTTCTGCGTTCGCCTCGTCAAATGCATTCGTTAGGAGCATCACTGCGATTTCATGAAACAACCGTTTCTTCACGCCATCTTCGAGGACGGTCTCCCAGTTGGGGATAAGCATCGTCATCGCGGCTGAGAGGTCTTGGACATCAAAGTCCCGCCAGAAGCGGGGGTGCGGCTGGTAGACGTATTCGATTGCCATCGAGAGGGTCATCGAATTCATATGAGAGATGTCGAATCGGCAGTCGACCATGTATTGGTAAAGCGCGTCTGTCGTGGCCGAGTGGAGGTTGGATGTCGTGTTGGTCTGCATACTATGTTTGTCTGAGGAACGCGACGCGCTTCGGGTGCGCGGGCGTCTTTCGCAGGTTGAGTGGGAACCAGTATAGGCACGCCCGGAGGCCATGACCGGCCAGTTAGCGCAGTCGAGAGAAGGACGAAAATCTCTCGCTCGCACGCATCTTTTTAGCCGGGGGAGCGGGAAGCTCCGGCCCTCCCGCAGGGGAAGCGACGCACATCAAGCTCGAGCTGGATGGTCCAGGCGATCCTGCCAGCGTTCTGCGGTTTCCCGCTGGCGGGGCGCTCGATGGTAGGCCGAACCTGTATCCGGGCATCCCGGCCAGGTTCGGCTAGTCAACGATCTGTCTGGCCGCTCAGTTCAGGGATTCGCGCTCGCCTGATGGGGAGGTGCAGACAGTTGCTGCTGCAACGCAGTGGAGATGTCCTCGGTCAAGAATTCTTGCCGGATAGCATCGATTTCCGGTGACGTCTCAGAATCCTCGGCGTGGTCCTGGAAGAGCTTTATCAAGTTCGGATTCGCCGATTTGTACAGCGTCTGTGCCATTTCAACCATAAACATCTTCTGCTTTGGCGTTGGTTCGTGTACACCGTCTCCCGGCGGCGGTAGTCCGAGAAGCAGCCGAATCACGGGAAACGAAACCGAGTCGGGGGCTGTCTTGACGAGCTTGCCGTCCTTCACCAACTGAATGATGCTGTCCGCCAGGTCCTGGTCTAGCATTTGCGCGACGTTCAGACGTCCGAGACCAATGGTGTCCTTGTCGGGGTTAGAGTTGTCAACGGAGTTCTGGAGCGCAACTCTGCATGCTTCAACCCTACGCCAATCATCGGGCAGCTCTTTGCCATACAAAGATAGCCACAGCGCACAGGCGGCAGCAATCTGAGGTGTGCTCGCAGATGTTCCACCGCCGTCAAAGTCCCAGCCAAATTGAGTTCCAACCTTCATCCATGGCACATTGGGTGTCGGTCCTGCCACGGCTTTATCCATTACTTTTGAGGGGCCCCAACATCCCTGCATTACGCCAATCTCGTCGCGCTTATACGGTCCGCCGTCGAACGTGGTTCCGGTCGCGGTTTCAACACGATAAAACGCTGAAGGGTAAACCGTGAAGTGAGTCGCGATGTCCGCGACGACCGCCCAAAAACTGTCCCCCGATGCAGCTACAACCACTACACCCGCGTCATAGAGCGCGTTGACTCGCGTTGCCGAACATTCT
The DNA here is from genome assembly GCF_026343935.1 of Paraburkholderia sp. CNPSo 3076. Lineage (NCBI taxonomy): Bacteria > Pseudomonadati > Pseudomonadota > Betaproteobacteria > Burkholderiales > Burkholderiaceae > Paraburkholderia > Paraburkholderia sp. CNPSo 3076. The sequence goes on from NZ_JAPMAL010000051.1 coordinate 34,015, forward strand.
GACGGGAGCCCGCCGTGGCTCAAGCTGACGACGTCGCATTTTTTGCCATCAGTTGGCTTGAGCGCGTAGTTCAACCCCCGAGCCATCGTGTCGCCGTAGAGATAGACGACCGACCCGCCCACTCCCGCAATTCTGACCGGAACCACCTCAGCCTCAGGCGCACCTCCAATGTAACCTTGGTAGACGTTATCGGTTCCCGGAACGCCTTCGCCGCATTTGAGCGACACCTCGTTGCCGGCCAGCAATGCTAACGTCGCCGTTCCGTGTCCAATATTTGCGATGGCCGTCTGCGGGTCCTGTGTATTGTCATTGTTCTCGACGAAATTCTTGCCAAGATCCTTGCGTATATTCATCGGCTTCGAGTAGTGCTCCTCCCACCACCCAATGTCGAGATGCGCGATACGGACATTCTTGCCTTTCGTCTTCACCCACGCGTCTGGGAATTTACAATGCTGAAGATGCCAGGCGGGAGATAGGGATGGGCCAAGCGCAGGCGGATAGTGGGTATTCAATGAGCTTAGGGGGGCATATGGAGGTCCCGACGGTACTCCGCCGTCCGTTTGGGCGGGTCGTTTGTCAAGCAGGCTTTCGCCTCCGCTTCCGTTTGGCTTGATATCTCTCTCAGAGCGGCTGTTTGGTTCGACATAGAGCTGCTCTGGCGATAGTTGCGCGTTCAGTCTTAGAAGTTCGGATACCTTGTCGTGGGCTTGATCCCATGGTTTCAGTTGCTGTGCGTCCGCAGGTTCGAAATAAACCCAATCTGATACCTGACCAACGAAATCAATGCTGGTGTTCTCAAACAAACGCGTCGCTTTTCCATTCCCGAAATTGACGGGTGGTGAACCACCGCCCCCGAGGACGCCACTCAAGAGGGCGACGTGTTCACTCGGCATATGTATGAGAAGCGCGTCATGTCGCTCGGCCATGTTGCCTCCGGAAGTGATGGAATGTGCTGTAGTCGCCTTTTGTCGGTGGCGACGAGAGTGAGACGATCGGACTTCGTGGGGTGAAACCCTCGAAAAGCTAGCAGTCCGCCAATGAACTAAATGTGCGTTTGCGCACTGTGAGTTGCATTCATTCGATCGGCGTTCCAACGCTAACCTCGAAAATCTTCAAGTGATGTGCCTGCACAATGAGGGAGGCGGACAACGTTCTCAGCGCAACCGTCTCCAGGTCTCTCTAGTTGTTCTGCCGCTCAACAGTGCTGTAGAAGCTGCGTATAAAACGCGTATTTCATTGTAGACACCAGAGGTATGTAGACTATTCTCCGGAAAATTCTTAAATCAGGTGTCACAAAATCTAAATAATTAAATGTTCGAAAGCATTTCGATGATTTAATATGCATAACGAATTTATCTTGACGAAAATCACCGTTAAACATAAGTTTGTGAGAGGGTAGGGGGCTCGAAAAATCGGGCTGACCGCTGTACGCTGAGCTTTGCTTCTGCCCGTTTCTCGAGAGTCGATCGCACGGGAGGCCCTGCATGAGCTTGACCGGAGCACACCATCTATTCGGTAGCGTAAGCGAAACTGGCATCGACAAATTCCTCGATGTCTTCTTCACGGCACGCCCGCATTTGCTCGCTTACGGCACGTCGCTATTCGCAACAAACCCAAATCTCGTCACGAAGATCGATACGTCGAGTCTTCCCGGATTTTTGCTCGGGCTTCAGGCGCTGATTCGCTTCGAAACACCGAAGGTGGATATCACACCGCCCGATTCGTCAACGGAGTTGCTACCGCCCGGCAACGACCAGTTTACAGTCTATACCACCGTGGTGATCGACTTCCTGTGTGGAACGCCGAAGGAGAGCCGCACGGGAGACCGTGGCGCGCATCTCATCGAATTCAAGTCGCAGGTGGCGGTGCTGTGTGCGCCTCGCGTCGTGAATTCGGCGCCGGGAACCGGGGCGATCGGCATTACGCTCGTGAACGTCTCGGTCGAAGGGATCCAGCCGGTGGCGCTCGAGCAGATTGTGGAGTGTATCGTGACTGCATTGCTAACGTGGGCGTTCGGGCAGGTCACGATTCCGTTCAATGTGTTTACGCTCGATGGCATCTCGCTCACGCTGCAACAGGGACCCGTCGCGGAAGACGACCAGATCGAAGTTTTTGGCGACATCACCTGAGGAGTGCGGCGATGAGCGACATTACCCTCGCAGCAGACCAGGTGGCAGTCACGCGCCTGCTGCACGATGCCGAGACACTGCTCGGCACGCAGTCGACCTCGACATCTGGCAACCTGGGACCGTTCGTGGTGTCGGCAGGCGCCAGCGCGTCGTTTTCAGGCGGCACTGTCGTGCTGACGCCGCCTAACACGATTGAAATGGCCGACGTGAATCTGCACTACAGCCTGAATCTATCGTTCGGAATCGACCTCAACGATTTCTTGCCGAATTTCTGCATTCCCCAGGTGTGCGTGGATATTCCCTGTGTCGGAAAGGTCTGCACGCCAAAGATCTGCATTAACTGGCCCACTATTTCGATTCCATTTAGCTATTCGGATACGCTGACCTTTTCCGCCGACTTCTCGGTCTTGCCCCAGTTGAGCGCCGGCAACTGGCTCATTCACGTGCGCATACTTTCGGTGCCGAACCTCTCGACCAGTTTGAAGGCCGCCGCGATCCTCACCGCGCTCGGGCTTGCCATCGAGGCGGCGGTGTCGTGGGTGCCCTTCATCGGACCGTTGATTGGTGTCCTGATCGCCGCGGTGCTGGCGGCAATCGGACTGGCTGGAATCACCGGCCTTCTCGGGCCACTGCTCACGCCGTTCGTTTCCGGCCTGACCTTTACGATCTACAAGGAGCCGGCAGTGCAGCAGGTGCTGCCTGCAGCCGGCCCCAGCGATCCGGCGGTGTCTATCAATATCCTGTCTCTCGATTGCGCGGTTCAGCAAACCGACAAAGCCGAACTCGTGGTCACGGCAGGCATCGCTTCGTGAGACCGTTGGCATGGAGAGCAGAACATGAACAGTCTGGACAGCCGTTATTTGCGGGTCGGTGACACCTTCGCGCATCGCTTCACAATGCCTGGGGCGCATCGCTACGCTCTCGGCGCGCCCGGCGCATTGAGTGCGCCGGGTCATCACGCGGCGTTTGCAATCTCGGTGGCGGAGGAGGCGGGCACCTCGCCCAGCACCCACTATGTCACCGTCACGTTCGCCAATGGCGCTTTTGCCGCCGAGCCGGCGGAACTTGCGATCAAGCGTAACGACGTGGTGATGTGGTCCACGCAGTCGGCGCCGACCGCGGGCTTTTCCGTGCAGGGCGGTGACGGGGACGCGCGCTTCGACAGTGCCTGCCTTCCTGCGAACAGCATGTATTCGCATGCTTTCGGTAGTGCGGGCGTGTTCGAATGGACCAGTATCGCTGACCCCAAGCTATGCGGCACGGTAACGGTGCAGCCTCATCCGCGCTGCGGTACCCCCGCCGAGCAGGAGGCTTTCATGAGCAGCCTGGCACAGCCCACGCTCGTGATGATCGACGGACTGAAGGCGCATCCGAAGAAAGTGTCCGTCACGCTCGGACAAACGGTGTTCTTTGCGGTGCGCTCAGGCGGCGGTGTGGCCATTGTCGATAGCGTGCTTCAAGGTGTCGACTGGGCCGCGATCAACCCGCAACCGCTTCCGCCGAAAGAAGGAGGCGCCGTCTCGGGATAAATGCGCCATACGCGCTCCGTCATCGATTCATCACCGACCACGTCTACGCGTTCGCTCCCAAATTGACGTTTATGTGGGAGCAGGCATTGCTCAAGTCGCGAGCATCGGCAGGTTAAAGCAGCTACGCAAAGATGAACTTAACAGGTTGCTGAAGTACCGCTGAAACATGTCATCGCGCAGAGTTCGTGAAGCGTTGATAGATGAACCACCACTTACCCACTGGAGATCATGCGCGGCGCCGACACTTTCACCGAGAGTTTGTTTTCCGTGCGCAAGCTGGACGACTTCGTCCCCAAGTCGCATCCGTTGCGTTCGATCCGCGTAATGGCGAACGAAGCGCTGGCGAAGATGGATCGACTGTTCGCCGAGATGTACGAAGCGGACATAAAAGGTGGACGGCCGAGCATCGCGCCGGAGAAGTTGCTGCGAGCCAT
>NZ_JAPMAL010000052.1:0-37952 GCF_026343935.1 Paraburkholderia sp. CNPSo 3076
GAAGCTCGACGTTGCGCAGATCAGCGATATCACGGCAGTCGACAGCGCCGACACGTTCGAGCGTCCGATCTACGCAGGCAACGCGATCGCAATCGTCCAGTCGAGCGACCCGATCAAGGTGATCACGGTCCGCACGACCGGTTTCGATCCCGTCGCAACCGAAGGCGGCAGCGCAGCCATCGAGAAGATCGAAGCGGCGGCAGACAGCGGCCTCTCGAAGTTCGTGAGCCGTGAAGTGACGAAGCTCGACCGTCCGGAACTCACGAGCGCGAAGGTCATCGTCTCGGGTGGCCGGGGTTTGGGCAGCGGCGAGAACTTCGCGTTGGTTCTGGAACCGCTCGCGGACAAGCTCAACGCCGCACTCGGCGCCTCGCGCGCAGCCGTCGACGCTGGCTACGTGCCGAACGACTATCAGGTCGGTCAAACCGGCAAGATCGTCGCGCCGCAACTGTACGTGGCGGTCGGCATCTCGGGCGCGATCCAGCACCTGGCCGGCATGAAGGACTCGAAGGTCATCGTCGCGATCAACAAGGACGAAGAAGCACCGATCTTCAGCGTGGCCGACTACGGTCTGGTGGGCGACCTGTTCACGGTCGTGCCGGCACTCGTCAGCGGGCTTCAGGCGATCGCCAGATAGTGCGCGCATTGTAATGAACGCGCTCGGGTCAGTGGAGACATGTACGGTGATCCGGGCTCGACCATGGTCGGTGTGTTCAGCGCAAAGCTCGGCCTCGGCGCGGCCATGGGGATTTGTGCGTGCGTGTCGTATCTGCTGGTCGTGACGGCTGCATTGCTGCTGCCCGAAACGCGTGGTCGCGACCTCGGTGAAGTCGTGCAGGCGAGTGGCGCAGAAAGCGTGGGCGAGGAGCGCGAGTTGGGCAACGTACGTTGAAGTGACCTGTCTGGTTGTTCGTGTTTTCGCTAGCTGATTGAAATGACGGCCGGCCATCTTCAGGGGTGGACGGGCCGTTTCAATTTCGCGAGATGTTCGTCGTTTGGTTCGCTATGGTTGGAGAGTCATAACCGGGCCGCGAATCGCGGCTGCCAGTGCCGCGATTTCGTCGTGCAGGAACACGGGAAGTGCCTCTGGCCGGTCCGCCCTTGTTGCCCCGCCTGCTTCGTGTATGAGTGCTCCGAGCCAGGCTTGAGCAAGGTCGCAGTCCGCAGGCGCTATCGCATTCGAAGCTGGCAGCCTCTCCCGTTCCCAGCACACGCTCAGGAGCCTATACACGAGCTTTTGTGTGGCCTCGACAGTCGCGACGATCGAGTGCTCGAGTTGAGGATGGCGCAGGACTTGACTGGTCAGATCTGGGCCCGTGATCTGTGAGCGCCAAGGCGTCCGCCACCCTTGCCGCGGCGACCACCGGAATCCTGGTCGGCGCGGGATGGTATCCACTCGGGCAGTGTCTGACGAGGCTTCGCCTGCCACGCTAGCATTTCTCCGCTATTTCATCGGCATGGGCGTGCTCGCAGCGCCCGTCTGGCTCGGCGCGCGCCCTCGCTTCGCATGGCGAGATGCGTTCGCTATCAGCCTGTTAGGGATATTCCAGTTTGCCGTGCTCATTGTGCTGCTCAACCATGCCTTAGCCATCCTTCCTGCCGCAACGTGCGCGCTCGTCTTTTCGACCATGCCGCTTTTCACAATGACGTTAGCTGTAGTAAGTCGAAGCGAAGCATTCAGCCTGCACAAATTGTTTGGTCTCCTGATCGCGCTCGCCGGTGTGGCGGTCTTGCTGCGTGCATCGTTTGCCCACCCAGGATTGGTGGACATGGGTGCGCTAAGCGCGCTGATCGGTGCCACGTTGATCGGCGCCGTGTGCAGCCTTCTATATCGGCCGCTTCTGAAGCGCTATCCGGCGTTGCCGACGAGCGCGCTGGCCATGAGCGCAGCCGTGGTGTTTCTTGTCGGCCTTTGCTGGATAACGGCCCGACCGTTGATGCCCACTCTCTCCATGACGCAAAGGGAGAACGTCGGCTTTATAGGCCTGTCGAGCGGTGTAGGGTACTTCTGCTGGTTGTGGGCATTGACCAGGCTTGATGCAAGCCGCGTCGTCGCTTTTCAGGCACTTGGCCCTGTCACTGCGGCTGTTGTTGAAGTCGTCGTGACACGTCAGTGGCCAACTTCAACCCTTGTCATTGCAGTCGCTCTCGTGGTCAGCGGGCTTCTCGTCAGCCAATGGCGCAAACCAGAACGAGAAATTGAGCATTCGGTCGCTGACGCATAGCTGCTAGTTCAGTCATGTGAATAGGGCGATTGATATAGTCGACTCTAAATGGTCGATAAAAGAACTTAAATCCATACTGGAATTCCTATGAGGATTCCTCCAGAATGACATCTGCCCTCGCAAAGCCAGGGCCGGGGTGTTTGCTCGATGTCGCGAATTGCGCGAAGCAACGCCGCTTCTGTCGCGTCACCACAACATCCAAAAGTTATTCAGCAGCGGCTTACGCGCCTGCCAGGTACCGTCGTTTATGGAATTTGAATGGAATATGGCAAAGAACGGGAATACTTCGTTCTATCGAGTATTCCATGGAATCATTTCTGCCGAACACCCAGGATTCGTACACTTCACGGGCACTGATCACTTCATTTCACTGATATCTGGAGTCGCCCGTGACAAAGATCCGCCTGACTCTCGCTGCTTCCGGTCTGCTCGCCGCAGCGACCGTGCATGCGCAAAGTTCCGTTACGCTTTACGGCCTTATCGACGCCGGACTGATGTATACGAACAACGTAAAGAAAGGTACGGCGCAAGGTGCACTCTGGCAGGCCACGAGCGGAAACATCAACGGTAGCCGCTGGGGGTTGCGCGGCGCCGAGGATCTCGGCGGCGGGCTCAAAGCCGTGTTCGTACTCGAAAACGGCTTCAATGTGCAAAACGGCAAGCTTGGTCAGGACAGCAGACTGTTTGGGCGCCAGGCGTACGTCGGCCTTTCCTCCGGCCAGTTCGGCACGCTCACGCTCGGCCGTCAATACGATTCTCTCGTCGATTTCGTGTCGCCCCTGTCCGGCACCGCGGGTACGTTCGGCGATACCGGCTTCGCTCATCCGTTCGACAACGACAACCTGAACCACTCACTGCGGATGAACAATGCGGTGAAGTACGCGAGCGCCAACTATGCCGGATTCCAGTTCGGCGGTCTGTATGCGTTCTCGAACAACACGCAGTTCGCCGTCAACAGAGCCTACAGTGCGGGCGCGAGCTATACCTGGGGTCCGTTGAACGTGGCTGCCGGTTATCTGCAGATCAATGGATCAACCGGTACTTCGTCAAGCAGTTCAGGTGCAGTGGATATTGGCGAATCGACGGCAAACGGCACGGGTGGCTTCGTGCTCGGGGCAGACGTCCAGCGCACAGTGGGTGCCGGCATCAACTACACGTTCGGGCCGGCCGTGGTGGGTTTCGTCTATACGCACAGCCAGTATCAGGGCACGACGTCATTCGGCCAGACCAACGTGAACAACAGCGGCACGATGCGATTCGACAACTATGAACTGAACGGAAGGTACACGTTCACGCCTGCGTTTCACATCGGCATTGCGTACACATACACCGATGGTAGCGTAGGCAACGGCAGCAACACAGCCTTTGGCTCGGACCCGAAGTGGAATCAGGTGAATCTGCAGGCCGTGTACATGTTCTCCAAGCGCACGGACGTCTACGCCGAAGCGATGTACCAGCACGTTTCGGGTCACCAGTACGTCGCGTTCATCAACACCGCAGGCGGCGCATCGTCAACGGGGAATCAGGTCGTGGCAACGGTGGGCTTCCGCACGCGGTTCTAACCTTCCTTTGGGCGCAGCGGTCCGGCGCCGTTCGGACATTGGAAGGTGTCACATCGTTCCGCTGCCGCTGCCAGTGCCGCCAGTGCCGGAAGAGGGGGCGGACGTCGCGGTAAGCGGATGCGCGGCGCCCGCCGCCGACAGCAGCGAGACGGCGGCCGGATCGGGCATGCCATTCGCGTCGATCGCGCCTGCTGCCGCCAGCGTGCCCAGATCGCTATCGACACCTGCCTGGCCAACCGCAGAGGATGTCGTGAGAAATGCCGGTACCGACAGCGTGACCGCATAGTGCTGCTGCAGACTCGTGACGACTGCGGATTGCGCGGCCTGCACGTCGGACGAGTTGCCCAGCACCTGCTGGTACTGCGAGTTGGCCGGAAAGCCCGCTATCAAACCACTCTCGCTCGTGCCGAGTTGCGAAGCGAGGTAGACAAGCATCAGCTCGGTCTCTGGCGTCGTATTGAAGGTGCCCCCGGCAAACGCCACCGAATGGAGGCTCACGCTGCCGGAGCTTACGGTGAGGATGCAGGGAGGCGTGGCTTTGAAGGTGATCGCGTAGTGTCCACCGCCGTCGGACAGGGCGGATCCCGAGCCCTGAGCGCAACTGAGGTTGACCGTCGCGCTGGCGATCGCTTTGCCGGTGGCGGCTGTGCCGGAGATGGTGACGTTCGGCGTCACGGTTGTGCCGCCGCAGCCATTGAGGCCAATGCATGCGTTTCCGCCGCATGCGGCAAGCGTTGCGAGTGAAGCGACGCAAATTGCCGCCTGCGCCGGGCGAACGAAGCACGCGTCGTGAGCGTTCATGGTTGCCCGCCGTTGCCGTCATTCACGCTCCGGATAGCGCAGTCGCGAATGATGCCGGCCATAAGACATGTAGATCAGCATGCCGATCAGCAGCCAGACGATCAGCCGTACCCAGGTGATGAGCGGCAGTCCCACCATCAGCAACACGCAAAACGCGATGCCGAGAATGGGGACAATCGGCACGCCGGGCGCGCGGAATGGACGGCTCGCGTCGGAGTCGCTGCGCCGCAGGTACATGACTGCGCCGCACACGAGCACGAACGCGAACAGCGTGCCGATGCTGACCATCTCGCCCAGTACGCCGATCGGCGTGAGGGCCGCCACGATGGCGACGATCGTGCCGATCATGATCTGGCTTCGATGCGGTGTGTGCAGCCGCGGATGGACGGTGGAGAACAGATGGGGAAGCAGTCTGTCCTCCGACATCGTGAAGAAGATCCGGCTCTGCCCGTAGAGCAGCACGAGTATCACGGTGGTCAGCCCGGTTAGCGCGCCGATCTTGATCAGTATGGAGAACCAGGTGAAGCCGATAGCGTCGACGCCCTTGGCGATCGGATCGGGTACGTTCAGTTGTGCGTATGGAACGAGTCCGGTGAGCACGGCGGCCACCAGGATATAGAGCAAGGTGCAGATGACGAGCGAGCCGAGGATCCCAATCGGCATGTCGCGCTGAGGCTGTTTCGCCTCCTGTGCAGCGGTCGATACCGCATCGAAGCCGATGAAGGCAAAGAACACGACTGCGGAGCCACGCAGAATGCCGCTCGCCCCGAAGCTGCCGAACGCGCCGGTGTTGGGGGGGACGAAGGGATGCCAGTTGGCGGGATGCACGAAGAACACGCCGATGACGATGAAGGCCACCACGACCGTCAGCTTGACTGCGACCATCACGTTGTTGATGCGCGCCGACTCGCGCGTGCCGAGCACCAGCATCGTAGTGAGAATCGCGATGATCAGCACGGCGGGGAGATTGATGATGCCGGCGACAGTCGAGCCGTCAGGCAACGGGACCGTCGTGCCGGGTGCGGCGGCAAGCGTAGGCGGGATGCTGATTCCGACGTTGCGCAACAGGCTGACGATATACCCTGACCAGCCGACGGCGACCGTCGCGGCGCCCATGGCGTACTCGAGAATCAGGTCCCAGCCGATGATCCACGCAAACACTTCGCCAAGCGTCGCATAGGTATACGTGTAAGTGCTGCCGCACACGGGGAGCATGGCGGCCAGTTCGGAGTAGCAGAGGCCGACAAACGCACAGGCAATGCCGCCCAGCACGAAGGACAGGATGATGCCCGGTCCGGCAAATTGTGCCGCCGCCGTGCCAGTGAGGACGAAAATACCCGCGCCGATAATGGCGCCGATTCCCATCGCCGTGATGCTGGGCGCCCCCAGGGTCTTAGACAGCGCGCGACCGCCTTCGGTATCGGCGCTTCCTACTATGTCGGCGACGGACTTGCGCGCCGTGTACCTCGTGTCAGCCATGATAGGTTGTCCCATTCAACAGTGACTGGAAACGACTCGATTCGGCTTGCCTTACTTCTTTAGAATAGACACAGGCGCGAGTTGGCAAAGGGTAAGTTTTCAGTTAACCGAACGACGACGACCGGCTTGCGTGGGCAGAGATGTTTCGGAACGCTTCATGTGCATCGGCAAGATGTGGGATCGGGACAATGCGCCACGCGTATCGCGGGATTCGTCGGCATCATTGATGGTCCGCCGTCCAGGCAAAGCCCATGCTCGCGCGGGCAGTTCAGCCGGACGGCGGCCAGGAGAGGTGGAATGGGCAACGACAAACCGTCGCCGCGGCGCGCGACATACGAGAAAGGGATCCGGATCGGCGAGTACGGATGGTTCGGCCGGCTGGCAGCCGTCGTCGTGAGCACTATCGTGCTGGTGGTGGCAGCGATGCTGTCGTTGGTGCTGCTTGCCGTGCTGTTCGGCGTGGGCGCGATTGTCGTCGGCTATCTCTGGTGGAAGATCCGCGCGCTGCGCCGGCAGGCTCGCGAGTTCGGCGACGACGGCCGGACCGTCGAGGTCGTGTACAAGGACTCGCACGGCGACGATATCGCGAAACGCTGACCTGTGGGCCCGCGCGAGTACCTTCAGCGTACGCGTAAACGACAGTAGGAATCGTGTTTGCGCGAATTATAAATACACAAGGCCGCGCAAAATATATCAAACGACTTCGGCCAATCGTAAGCATTCGACTTCCGCCACGCCGACTTACGTGTGTCGGTCCAGCATGCGTGCGCAATGCTGGCCAATCCGCGTGAAAGCCTTGCATCTCTCGGGTTCGCCGTTCTCCAATGGACACGGCGCGAGACTCCGCTTCCGCCATGTTCGCCACGGTTAGGAGATTCTACGATGAAGACTCAAAATATAGGAATGCTACTGATTGTCGGTGCGAGTGGTATGTTCGCCGGTGGTATCGCGCACAGCGATCCGCACGGCCCGCAAGCCATCCAGCGGGGCGCGGGCTTCATCAAGAGCTTTCAGATTATTGCTTCCGAACCGGCGTTTGGCGGCGCGACGCCTGCGGGCGCGGCTGGGCCATATGAGGTCATCGCCGCCGTCGTGCACGGTGCCCTCGACCCGCGCTCTCCGCTCAACGCGGGCATTGTCAACATCAGGAACGCGCCTGTCGGCGTCGATGGTTACGTCGACTATTGGACCGATGTCGTGATCCTGCGTCCGCAAAGCGCGGCGAACGCCACGCGCGTGCTCTTCTATGACGTCGTGAATCGCGGCAACAAGCTCGCCGACGGGTCCTTCATTGGTGGAGGCGCGCTCGATACCGGCGCACCCCCGCCGTCTACATTCCCGTCGCTGCTGCGCCATGGCTATACGATTCTCTGGAGCGGCTGGCAAGGCGACATTCCGCTCAACGGTACGAGTACGCTGGCCGGCACGGGGCTGGTCGGCACGAGATTCCCCGTGGCCACCGACAAGGACGGTTCGCCGATGACGGCGCTGTCACGCGAAGAGTTCATTCCCGACTATGCGGGAGGCGATCCGACGACGGTTCCGCTCACGTACCCGCCCGCCGATCTCAACGACACGGGCAGCGTCACCTTCACCGCGCGGCAATCGTGGCTATCGGCCTACGGCAGCATTCCGGGCGGCGTGCAAACCTACACGGCGCCTTCGGCGAAAGTGAGTACGTGGAGCTATATCAGCACGCCGAACAACGTCTATGAAGGGAATTACTCGGTCAAGTTCACGCCGCCCGCGTCGGTGCCGGGTCCCAACGGCAGGACTGTCCCGCCGGATGCCGGGACGATTTACAGCTTCGTTTACAAGGCCGCGGCGCCGACGATCGACGGCATCGGCTTTGCGGCGCTGCGCGATCTCGTTTCATGGCTGCGCTACGACAGGGCCGATGCGCGAGGCGTCCAGAATCCGCTCAACGATCTGAAGGATGCGGCGTGTGCAGCGTCGAAGTGCTCCCGAGATACGAACTTCGACGTCGCGATCGGGGAGGGCATTTCGCAGTCGGGCCGCTTCATCAAGGACTTTCTCTACCAAGGGTTCAACGAGGACAAGCGCGGAAGGATCGTTTTCGACGGACTATTCCCGATCATTTCCGCTGCCCGCCGCACGTGGACCAACGCGGCGTTCGCACAGCCGGGACGGTGGTCGAAACAGCATGAAGACCACTTCATGCCGGGATTCCAGTTCCCCTTCACCTACGCGGTCACGACCGATCCCGTCAGCGGCGCGACCGATGGCCTGCTGAAGCGTTGCGAGGCCTCCGGTACGTGTCCGAAGATCATGCAACTCGACGGCGCATTTGAATGGTGGGGCGGCGCCGCGTCGCTGGTCGTCACGGATGGACGGGGCAACGACATCCACTTGCCGCCGAACGTGCGTTACTACCTCGTGCCGGGCACGCAGCATGGCGGCGGCAGCGGCGTAACCACGGGTAACTTCACGGTGCCAGCGACAGGCAGTCTGTGTCAGTTGCCGGGCTCGCCCGTGGAGGAAACGCCCGTCGAGCGCGCGTTGATTCCCGCGCTGGTCGCGTGGGCCGGCAGGGGCACGGAGCCGCCCGCCTCGCAATATCCGACCGTGGCATCGGCCAATCTGATCGCGCCGACGCAAGCGGCGACAGGCTTCCCTAATCTCGAGAGCGTGACCGTGCCGAGCGGCCCCGCGGCGACGCCGACAGCGCTCAGTCTCACGTTCAACGGCGAATACAATCAGGTCTTCGTGACCGACTACGGCAAGGCCGTGCCGGTCGTGAACACTGCACAGCCCTATACGATTCTCGTGCCCAAGGTCGACGCTAACGGCAACGAAACCACGGGGGTGCTCGTGCCGGACGTGAGCGTACCGCTCGCGACTTACACCGGGTGGAACTATCGCGGTGCGGGCCACGCGATCGGCGAAGGCTGCATCTCCAACGGCGCGGCGATTCCGTTCGCGGTGAACGCGTCCGCGCAGTCAGGCGGCGTCGATAGCCGCGCCACATTGAACGCGCTCTATAGCGGCAGCCGCTCGCGCTATCAGGCGGCGGTTGCGACGGCGGCGAACGCACTCGTCAAGCAAGGCTACTTGCTGCAGGACGATGCGACGAACGTCTTCATCAGCAACGCAGCGCAGATTTCTCCGACCCTGCTGCCGAATCCTTGAACCGCGACCCGGCGTCGTCGCGTAGCGCAAGCGAGTTGCAACACGCGCGGCGACGCTCCGTATCGTCGCTTGGGTTTCTACTGCACCGTAATGGTCGCCTTCATATACGGGTGAATGCCGCAGAACACCTTGTACACCCCCGGCTTGTCGAACTTGAACTGATACGTATCGTTCTGGTCTAGCGCGGCGGAGTGAAAGACGCCTGCATCGTTGACGACCGTATGCGGTTCGCCGTCCATATTTTTCCAGGTCACGGTGGTGCCTGCCTTCACGGTGAGCGCCATGGGCGAAAACATGAAATTCTTGATGTCGATTTCATTGGGCTCTTGCGCTTGCGCGGCAGGCGCACCCAGGGACGCCCCCGCCATGAGCATGCCGATCCCGTAGAAGAGGGCGAACGCGTGACGATAGTGAATGGAGAGCATGGCTCGAATCCTTGTTCAATGAGCGAGACGCGAGGTCAGGCGAGCGACGTGTCGGAAAGCGTCGCCGCGAGGGGATGGCGCGTGATCCGGATGCTGGTCACGCCAAGCATCTTCGGCAACTGATCGCTTGCCACCTTGAGCGGCCCGGGTCCGGGACCGTCGCCGGCTGTCGGTTGCGGATAGGCGGTCGAGCGCGCCGTGTGGAACGTGATATTGCCTTCCACCTTGGAAACGATCTGATGTATATGGCCATTGAGCACGGTCACGGAGCCGAAGCGCTTTAGATAATCCATGGCCTGGCCCGCATCGCCGGTGCCCCATCCCCATGGTTCGTAGATCGTCCACATCGGCATGTGCGTAAACACGACGATCGGCGTGCTCGACGTGCGGCCCTTCAGATCGTTTTCCAGCCAGGCGAGTTGGTCCTCGCCCAGGTTGCCCAGCCCGTTCGGCTTGAAATGCATCACGTTGACGAGCGCGATGAAGTGCACGCCATTGTGGTCGAAGCTGTAATAGCCCCGGTTGTCCGATGCCTTGCCGAAACGCTTGAAGTATTCGCCTTGCGGTCCATCTGTCACATCGTGTTCGCCGGGCGTCGTGTGCAACTCGGTAATGTCGAGACCGGACAGCAATTGCGCCGCCAGATCGAATTCCTCAGGTTTGGAGAGATGGGTGATATCGCCCGTGTGAATCGCAAGGGCGGGTTTGACGGGCATCGCGTTCACATAGTCGATGGTCTGTTTGAGCGTGCCCGCGACATCGGGATTGGCTTCCTTGTTGAAGCCAATATGCGAGTCGCTGATCTGCAGAAAGAGCGGCACGCCGGCGTTTTCTTTGCTGCTCGCCGCCAGCGCCAGCTCCACGGGCGTGAGGACGCCTCCGGCCAGGACGAACACGGTGCCGGCGCCACCGAAGGCGAGGCATTTCAGGGCGCTGCGGCGTGACGGTTGGGAAGGAAGATCTGACGACATGATGTCCTCTCGCGTGGGTTCGGGAAGTCGACCGCCGGTGCAATACGGAGCGCCTCCAGGGCGGGCTTCACGTGCAATACCGCGCGAGCTGCTGTTTTATTCCCGGATTTTTCACGATAGTCGAGCGCGGGAATAACCGGCGTGGGTTCGCGGTATGGCAGGCGTGGCACACGAAATGGTGGAAACACATATGGACATCGTCGACATGACCCGTCGCCGCGCGAGCGAAGCGAGAATCAACGTTCAATTTTTTCTGCGCCGGCTGCAACTCACGTCGGGCCTCGTGATGCTGACGTATCTCTTTCTGCACCTGGTCAATCACGCGCTCGGCATCTGGTCGCTCGAGCTTGCCGGACGCGGTCTCGTACTCGCGCTGCGGCTTTGGCGCAGCACGCCTGGCACGATCGCGCTGTATGGCGCCGCATCGATGCATTTTGTGCTGGCGCTGCACACGATATATGGGCGGCGCCATTGGGCACTGCCGCCGGCGGAATGGATCCGCCTGTGGGCAGGGCTCAGCCTGCCGCTCCTGCTGATCCGCCATGCGGTGACGACCCGGCTTGCGTCTTCGCTCTATGGTTTCGAACCGAACTACGAGCGCGTCATTGTCGTGCTGCTCACGAGCGGCACGCAGGGTCTGCAACTCGCGCTGTTAGCGCCTGGCTGGATACACGGATGCCTCGGGCTGTGGTTCCGGTTGCGCCACCGTGCATGGGCGCGTCGCATGCGGGTCGCGCTGCTGATCCTCTTCGTCCTGTTGCCGCTGCTTTCCGCAGCGGGCTTCATCCACATGATGCGAGCCGTCGAGGGAGAGAGTCACCTGCTTCCGCCGGTCGATGCCGCGCTCGTCGTCCATCAAGCCGCCCTCAATGGCGCACGTCACGATCTCGTCATGCTCTATCTCGCGCTGATTGCCAGCACGCTGATCCTGGGCCAGTTGCGCAACGCGCGGGAGCGCCGCAAGCTGCGGAGAGACTTGCTGGCCGCCAGTTTGCTGGCCCGCAGTGCATCGTGCGAACAGGATGTCCAGGAATGACTTCGATGTCGAATTTGTTCCGATACGAAGGCGAAAACTTTATATTCAGCGCATGCGGAGAAGGGCGAATATACGGCTTCCAGACGTTGACGAGAGCGGGGGACGCTTCGTCAGCGAGTCGCGAGCATCCGGGAGGAGACATGTCCGCAGTTTGTGCGATCCACAGGGATTTGCGTTCCGAGACGTTGAGTTCGGTCGCTGCGCGATTCAAAGGCAGGACGGTGCGCCTGTGTTCAGGCGGGCCGTTAATGACGGTGAACCAGGTCGTGCCGACGGCATTCGGTCCGCAGCTTTCCTGTGCATGGTTCGAGTCGCCCGAGTCGACGAAGCTGGTGCGGGCCGTGTTCAGTACCGATGCGGTTCAGTTCGCTTCAGCGTAGTCGGAAACTCGGACGCTGTAACCCGAATTGCGCATCAGCTGGCGCGACACGGCACCGCCCACGCCTTGCGCATCGAACTGCTCGCGGAACTGGGTGTCTGCCTTGCGGGTCACGCCGCGGTGCATGGCCACGATGATCGCGAAGCAAGCGATTAGAAAGATCGGTAAGGTAAGCATCATGTTGCTCCTCGCTGATCAGATCCGACCGGATATCTGTCGGTCTGCGTTGAGGCGCATGGCCCGGGCCCGAGCGGGCCAACCTGGCCGGGCCAACCTGGCCGGGCCCAACGGCGTTCACCGCCAGCGGCCAGAACGTTCACGATTTATCATTCGTGACGTGAGATGCCAAAATACACAGATAACCCGTAACGAGGCGGTGACCCGCCGGCCGCACGGGATGATCCGCCCCTCTTTGCCGGGCCGCTCGCCCGCGCATCGAAGATGGCCGGAGACTCTTGAGACCAGGACGCCGAATCCCATCTACCTGTCGTGAACCAGCGTATCCGTCCCCCCTTGCCGCCTGAATGGCCGTTTCCGCCGTATCGCGACGTCTCCGGCCGCGCGTTCGGCGATCTCGTCGCGCTTCAATATCGCGGCGCCGACGTGTGGCTCTGGCGGTGCCGGTGCGGCGCCCACGTCACGGCCGCGCTGGAAGCGGTGGAGGGCGGCCAGACGCGTGATTGCGGCTGCGGCGAGCAGCGTCGCGTGTGGCGGTCCCGGCCGGGCTCGCCTGCGCTGAAGGGCGGCGAGGTGTTCGGCCAGCTGACGACGGATCGCTATGCCGGCGATGGCAAGTGGGTTTGCCGGTGCGATTGCGGCAATGAGGTGACCGTGAGCGCCGGGCGCCTGCGGCTGGGCCAGGCGCGCTCGTGTGGCCGCTGCCTGGGCGCTTTAACCGGCTGAGAGATGCGCGCTCGTCACGACTTGACCGGAACCCCGTAAGCGCTGACGATGCGCGCGTCCTGCTCGGCCGCCGAAAACAACTCCCATTCGAGACCGTTCACGTCGACGCTACTCGAATAGCCGGTTGCCGCGTCGTCTTCGAATCCAACGTGGCGCAACATTCCCGCTTGCGCCGGCTTTTCGTTGATCGAAAAGTTGAGGAGATCGGTGCGCCACATCGCGTACTGGCCTGGCACGACGGCTGACGGTGGTTGTCCGAGCCGCTGGCTATAGTCTGCGATCGAGGCTTCGAGGTTCGAAACGGCCAGTGCGATATGAAAGCGCTTCATGAGGGGCTCCGTGACTGTTCGCCACATCGTAAGCCGCGCGCAGCCGCATAAACAGTTCAGCAACCATTCTGGTATGCGGACTACTCGTCATTCTCCCGCCAGGCGAGCTACCGCTTTGCCCTCGCTTTCCCGCTCCAGAAAAGCCGCCACTGCCGACGCCTCCATCGGGCGCGAACAGTAGTAGCCCTGAATGAGCGTGGCCCCGAGCGCCGCGACCGTTTGCAGTTCGGCCGCCGTTTCCACCCCTTCGACGATGCAGTCGAGCGACATCTGCCGGCTGAGGTTGAGCAGCGTGCGGACCACGGTGAACGCCGTCGTGCGCTCCTTGAGACCGCTCACGAACATCCTGTCGATCTTCAGGCGCGTGAGTGGAAGTTTGCACAGGTACGAGAGGCTCGAATAACCGGTGCCGAAATCGTCGACCGACAAACCGCAGCCCAGCGCGCGCAGCACCTTGGCCGCCTTCTGGACCTGGTCGAAGTCCTTGGCCATTGCGGTTTCGGTGATCTCGAAGTCGAGTCGCGCCGGGTCGATGCCGCTGCTGACAATGCAACGGGCCAATTCTTTCACCGCGGACTCACTGGCGAAATCATGCGCGGAGAGGTTGAAGGACAAGCGGATATGCGCCGGCCATTGCTTCGCGCAGGCCAGGGCCTTGGTAAACAGCGCGAGGGTCAAGCCGTTGATGACGCCGTTGCGCTCCGCGGCAGGAATGAATTCACCGGGCGGGACCGTGCCGAGCAACGCGCTGCGCCAGCGCGCCAGGGCTTCGAAACCAACGGTGCGCTGGCGTTCGAGCGAGTAGATCGGCTGGAACGCGAGATAAAGTTCGCTGGCGAGATCGGGGGAGCGCAGCGCCTGGGCAATCTGCGACTCGCGAATGATGGCGTTGCGGTGCGTCTCCGAAAAAATGGTCACCGAGCCGCGCGAGCGGCGCTTGCCTTCGTAAAGCGCGTAGTCTGCTGTTTCGAACAAATCCGCCTTGTTTCGTGAAATGTGCGGATAGGTGGAGAAGCCGATCGTCGCCCCGAGCCGAACGGAAATCTCGCCGACCTGTACGGGACAGTGAAAAACATCGCAGATGGTGCGGCCGAGTTGCGAGAGGCCGGCGTCCGTGCAGTCGTCCGTGACGATGATGCCGAATTCGTCGCCGCCCAGCCTCGCGAGCGTGATCGTGCCGCGCGCCGCTTTGGCGAGGCGGGCCGCGACTTCGGCCAGCACGTGGTCGCCCAGCGAGTGGCCGTGAATATCGTTGACGGACTTGAAGCCGTCGAGATCGACGAGGCCCACCGCGAGCCGGCCGCCCGATGCCATGGCAGCATCGAAATGCTTGTCGAGCGAAGCGAAAAAGGCCCGCCGGTTGGGGAGATTCGTGAGACTGTCGATATTCGCGAGGCGCTTGTTTTCGCGTTGCGTGGCCACGAGATCTGCGAAGTTCTTGAATTGCGTAAAGGCAACGACCAGCATCGCCAGCGAAACCAGTGAGGTATCGATCGCGATCGCCTGGAATACGCCATTTCCCGAACTCAGGAACGTGACGACGAGCGCGCCGTTGACAATGGCGGTGACGGTGAACGCTGCCTTGACGACATTCATCAGGCAGAAGATGACGCCGATGACCGTGATTGCCATGTAAAAGGCGACATGAAGCTTGAATGCCGCGCCGCCATGAGGCAACAGGGACAGCGACCATGCCGTGAACGAGACGGAGAAGACCCAGGCGAGCCTGCCGGAATTGCGCAGGATCGTAGCCGCATCTTCCGCACTGACATGGATCCTGGAGAGCCGCAACCAGGAAAGCACGCGAACGAAGCAAAATCCCGTGAGCACGAGCGGACAGATCACGCCCTGCCAGGCGGGAAGCTCGTGCTCGTGGGGCAGCACCATGCCCCACGTGTTGACGACCAGCAGCCCATACATCATGGGAAGCTGATAGATCATCACGCGCAACTGCGCCAGCTTCAGAGCCGCGCTGTTTCCGGCGAGGAAAGTGCGCCGAATCGTTCCCCAATACTGGGCCAGAACGTTGAACATGGTCTTGCGAGTCGGTGCGGTCCCGTTGCAACTGCCGGGAACGAAATGTAATACCTCCGTTTACGACCGCTCGAATGATTTCTGGAGGCAGCGCGCGCGCTTTTCATCGCCGATGTCGCGGTCCCTATTTTCATCAGGCTTTCAACGCGACTGCGTGGGTTCGCACCTTACGTTTCTTCAACGACGCGACGACCTCGTCGACCATCGGATGGTGACGATGCGTGTTCCACAACAGCGCAGCGGTGACCACCGCAATCTTTTCTTTCAGCGGCCGCACGATCACATTGCCGGGCGCAAGCTTGCGCATCGACGACGGCACGAGCGCCACGCCCTGGCCACAGCCGACATAGGCAACTTGCGAAGTGACGGAGCGCACCTCGTGCGTGACGTGCGACGTCAGGCCATGCGAGCGGCAAACCGAAGTCAGGAAGTCGAAATACACCGGGCTGACCTGTCGCGACGACATCACCAGTTGCTCGCCGGCTAGCGCCTGCAGCCGCACGCGGGGCAGGGCGGCCAGCGGATGGTCCTTGGGCAGCGCCACGGCCAGCCGGTCCTCGGCCAGCGGCATGGTGGCGATGCCGCTTCCCACCTCGCCGTCGATGCGCACGAACGCGAGATCGAGTTCGCCGGCTTCGAGCATCTGAATGGCGTCGACGCTATCGATTTCCTTGACGAGCACGGTCAGTTGCGGATGCGCGCGTTTGAGCGCGTCCAGCACGGGCGGCACCGTTTCGAGCATCGCGGAGGTGATGGCCCCGACATGAAGCACCCCCGACTGACCCGCGGCGACCTCACGCACGACTCGCTCCAGCCGCTCGACCTGCCCGGCGAATTGCCGAACGGCCGGCAGGATCGCGGCGCCGGCCGGACTCAGTTGCGTGCCTTGGCGCGACCGGTAAAACAGTTCCACTTTGAGCGATTGCTCGAGCACCTTGATCTGTTCCGTGAGCGGAGGCTGCGACATGTTCAGCCGCTGGGCGGCGCGCCCGAAGTGCTGTTCTTCGGCAACTGCGAGGAACATCCATAGCTGCCGTATCAGCCTGAAGTCGATCGTATTGTTCATGGTGCGCGCATTTTCCGGTGGCAGATTGCTGTTCCGGAAATCGTATCACCGAGATACGAACTGGGAAATTTACCTATCAGCCGATCCACGCGAGGATTGCCGGAGTTTCCAACGGAGCCGAGTGTGATGACCACGCCTTCCTACCTCGATCGACTTGCGTCACTGGACACCAACATGGTTTCCGACGCACTCGACTTTCTCGGCCTGCCCGGCGCGACTTACGGCCTGCGTCCGCTTTGAGACTGCCCGAAGATCGTCGGCCGCGCCAGCACCGTCTTGCTCGGGCCGAAGCAGGACGCCAAACCCGGCGTGCACCTTATCTCGCCTGTCGTCGACGCGGTCACGACGAACGATCGCGTGCTGGTGATCGCGGGCGGCGTGGAGGGCGTTTCCTGCTGGGGCGACATCCTCGCCCACGCCGCCACGGCGAAGCGGATTCGCGGTTCGGTCATCGACGGCATGAGTCGCGATATCGATGGCAGCGAAGCGATCGGCTA
Organism: Paraburkholderia sp. CNPSo 3076; assembly: GCF_026343935.1. NCBI lineage: Bacteria > Pseudomonadati > Pseudomonadota > Betaproteobacteria > Burkholderiales > Burkholderiaceae > Paraburkholderia > Paraburkholderia sp. CNPSo 3076. Next base: position 16,858 of record NZ_JAPMAL010000052.1, read on the forward strand.
CCCGGTCTACGGCCGGGGCGTCACGATGATCAAGTCGCAGGGCTGTGGGCCTTGCGTGGAGCGATCGCCGGCAAGTTTCGGCGTGAAAACCGGCTCGACGTGGACTGGCGCGATACGCTCGTATGCAGCACAGGTGATATTCAACGCACTCGCCGCGACGCTCAATGAGGATGACGAAGTCATCGTCCCCCCACCGTATTGGGTGAGCTACCCCGAGATCGTGCAGTTGTGCGGCGCCCGCGCCGTGATCGTGCCATGCGGCGCGCAAAGTGGCCTCAAACTGACCGCGGATGCGCTGCACGCCGCGATTACGCCACGTACACGCTGGCTGATTCTGAATTCGCCATCCAATCCGACCGGCGCGGTTTACAGCCGTGCCGAGTTGCAGCAGCTTGCGCAAGTGCTGCTCGCCCATCCGCAGGCGCTCGTGCTTTCCGACGATGTCGTTGCGGCACGCTTGCGCCGCCATCCAGAATTTTTGCCACACGCTTGCGGAGTGACCACGATGCCTCAGGAATTTACCCGTTCGGTGTTTTCGTTCGATGTGGATGGCACGGCGCTCGAGCTTTCCGCCATCCATCGAGACGGCGACAAGGCGCCCATCGTGTTCCTTCACGGGTTCGGGTCCACGAAAGAGGACTACGCGGATATCGTGCGTTACGCGGCGTTCGAAGGGCACCCGTTCGTCGCGTACGACGCCCCGGGCTGCGGCGAAACGCAGTGTGCCGATCTCTCGAAAGTTGGCATACCGGTTTTCGTCGAGACCGCACTCGCCGTGCTCGAACAGGTCGGCTTTGGCCGCTTCCATCTCATCGGACACTCCATGGGCGGCCTGACTGCGCTCATGCTCGCCCACCGGCACCCGGAGCGCGTACTCAGCTTCGTGGATATCGAAGGCAACCTCGCGCCCGAGGACTGCTTTCTCAGCAGGCAGATCGTGGAGTATCCGCGCGCGGACGCCGAGCGCTTCTTCAGCGATTTCATCGAGCGCACGCGCCATGCACCGGCTTATGCGAGTGCGCTCGATGCCGCGAGTTTGCGCTACAAGGTCAGAGCCGAGGCGGTAGGGCCGATTTTCCGCTCGATGGTCCATCTGTCCGATAACGGCGACTTGATGCGCAAATTCCTCGGCTTGCCGTTTCCGCGCATGTTCATGTACGGGCAGCAGAACGCTTCGCTTTCGTACCTCGATCACATTCGCGAGCAGGGCGTGGCGTTGGCGGAAATTGCGGATTGCGGGCACTTCCCCATGTATTCGAACCCGGTCGCAATGTGGCGGGCCATTGCCGGATTTCAGCGACGCGTTTGACGAGCGGCGCGTTGCGTGCGAAACGACCTTACCGCTGTTACCTATGATGCGCGTTGGATAAACGCGGTCTTGTCAGCAGCAGAGCGGTCACTCGCAATGCAATGAGGTCGGCGCAAACGTTTGACATCCTCGGCTATATGGGCGTGCAGCCGTTCGCTCGCTGCCCCAGCCTAAAGTTCGCGCAGCCGTTGCCGAAATACCAGCCATGGCGCGCAAACATCCCGACTATCCCAACAAGCCTCCCATCTGGGCAGAGGCGCGCGCGCTCGAGGCGAGCATTCGCGCCATCCGCCGTGCGCAAGGCAAGAAGAACCCCGAGGACTTCCCGGCGGGAAGCCCCGAATGCACCGCTGCCATGGATGAGTTCGTGCGCGACGTCTGCCGCGCCCTCGAGATCGATATCAACACGCTCGGCAAGGACTCCGGCGACTTTTAACGCGCTGGTCGGCCGTTCGTATCCTCCACGCGCGGGAATGCGGTTTGCGCGCCCCGGAACGACCGATGACGGGTTCACGAGGTTGCGCGTGAAAACGACTCTTACGCTCGCGTTGTCGTCATGTCTCGGCGTGGCGTTGCTCACGACGCAGCCAGCGCATGGCGCAGATCCCACCCCCACCCCTACACCCGACGCCGCGCCGCCGTGCGGCAAGCTCGTGGGGACAAACGCCGCCGGCGGCTTCGCACTGCGCAGCGGCGAACCGGTCGATTTCGTCTCCGCGGGCCAGGCCACGCACGGCACGCTGCTCGTGTTCAGCGATGGACCCGTATTTCGCGCGTACTGGCAACCCGAAGGCAGCGAAGAGAAGTACGCACTCGCCAACGCGGGTCCAGACAGCGTGCGCCTCGTTTCGACGCCTCCGCAGGGCACGCCGACCCGTGGCGCCCAGCCCGGCGTTGCCACGCAGCCGTTGCAAGTGCTTTCCTGTCCGAAGCCTTAAGTCGGCCTGAATGCCGTTCCCGGTCCATATCCCACCATGTGAACCGTCCTTTCGTATCGCGCCGCGAGCGACTAGTCTTTAACGATTCCAAACGGACGGTCCGGCCCGTGACTAGCGCACCGCGCCGCGCAGCCGGCCTCGAAGGAGACAGAGATGGAGCTCGAAACCCGCACCATGGCGCGCGTGACGGCAAGGCTCGTGCCGTTCCTGATTGTTTGCTATTTCGTGGCATATCTCGATCGGGTCAACGTCGGTTTTGCGGCACTGCAGATGAACAAGGCACTCGATCTTTCCGCGAGTGCGTTCGGCTTTGGCGCAGGGATCTTCTTCATTGCCTATTTCTTCTTCGAGGTGCCGTCGAACCTGCTGCTCGAGCGTTTCGGCGCAAGGCGCTGGATCGCGCGCATCATGTTCACGTGGGGCATTATCGCGGGCGCGATGGCGTTCATTCCGGACCTCGCCAGCATCACCGGCATGTCGAACGCGCACGTATTCTATGGACTGCGTATCTTGCTCGGTATCGCCGAGGCGGGTTTCTTCCCCGGCATCATCTTTCTGCTTACGCTGTGGTTTCCCGCCAAATACCGCGCGCGCGTGGTGGGCTATTTCATGGCGGCCATTCCCTTGTCGACGGTGATTGGCGGCCCGGTTTCCGGCTCGCTGCTGTCGCTGGACGGCAGAGGGGGGCTGGCGGGCTGGCAGTGGGTCTACCTGATCGAGGCGATACCTGCGCTCGTGCTCTCTGTGTGCGTGCTGTTCTATCTGACCGACAAACCCGCCGACGCCCGCTGGCTCGCCGACGACGAGCGCCGCTGGCTCGTCGATCGCCAGGCGCAGGAGCGCCGTCATCGGGAGAAGGTGCGCACGTTCAGCGTGCTGGAGGCGCTCATCAATCCGCGCGTGCTGGCGGTGGCGCTGATCTATTTCGGTGCGAATGCAACCAATTACGGGCTCAGTTTCTTCCTGCCGCAGATCGTCAAGGCGTTCGGGCTCACGAACGTGCAGACAGGCTTCGTCACCGCGCTGCCCTACGCGGTGGGCGTCGTTTCGATGGTGCTATGGAGTCGGCATTCCGACCGCCGCCTGGAGCGCAAGCGTCACGTCGCATTTGCGCTGGCCGTCGCGGCCGCCGGTATTGCGGCTGCCGCGGGACTCGATAATCCGGTGCTCAAGATGTTGGCGCTTTCCATCGCGGGCTTCGGTATTTTCGGCTGCCTGCCGGTAATCTGGACGTTGCCGGCCGCATTCCTTTCGGGCGCGGCGGCGGCCGGCGGCATTGCCGCTGTCAATTCGCTCGGCAATCTGGCGGGTTTTTTCGGCCCCTACGCAATGGGCTGGATCAAGGACAGCACGGGCGGCTTCGGCGCGGGCCTGCTATGTCTTGCGGGAGCCGGGCTCGTGGGCGCGGGCGCGGCGCTCGTCCTCCATCACAACCCGGCGCTCGAAACGCTCGACGATTCGCCGCAAGCCGAAACGCACGGGGAGGGCGGTGTGCTGAGGCCGTGAGCGGCGCCTATACACGCTATTGGCTCATTTCAGGCGCGCCATCACAAGCGTAGTGACTTTTCGATAGACGCGCCTGGCCTGGGCCCATGCCAGCGCCAGCTCGATGAGCCGCCCGCGTGCATTGAGCACGACGATACGCGATTCGTGCCTGGTTTCGCGATCCGCCCAACGCACCTTGTAGTCGCCGTGCAGCGGCCGAAAGTCGAAATCGCGGCCATGGGCCTGGGCCCATTGCGCGATATATTCGATCAGCAGGTTCCCCACCGAAAACACACTGAACGCCTCGTCATAGGTGGTGATCAAATACTCGACGCTGCGCGCGCCGACGAGATTGACCGATGCCGCCACCGGTTGCCCGTTGACCTGCACATAGGCGACGAGCGGCAGGCCGGCCAGGTCGGTTCGCTTTGCAAGCTCGATGAAGAAGTCGCGTACGCGGTCGTCCATCAAATAGGGCGATTCGATTCCGCGCTTAAGCGCCCACTGGCGTTTGTTGGCGAATAGCCACCTCAATACGCGCTCGGTGTCCTCGGCGCTATCGCACCACCGAAAACTGACTTCGCCTTCGCGCCGCAACCGCTTCGCGCTCGAACGCAGCGCGGCGCGCAGTGTCGAGTGCCGCGTCGCGAGGAAATCGTTCCATGTGGGCGCGGCGCGCAGGTTGATCGAATAGCCGGGCATCACGCGCCAGCGCTGCGGCAGCGCGCGCTGCACCCACGACTGCGGCGCGGCGTCGAGCGCACGTTGCAGCGGGCTGCCGTTTTCGAGCATCGGGATGTGGAGCACGTCGGCGTGAATCCGCAAGACGGCCTGGACCGCCGCATCGTAAAGTTCGGCGCGCCGTGTGTCGGCGACCAGCGGGCCGCCGTATTCCTCGCCGCAGCCGCAGCCCAACGCCTCGGCCGTTCGCCACGCGCCTTTGCGCGTAATTGCAACGGGCCATAGCGCCAGGAGGTCACGAGCGTCGTGCACCGTCGCGACTTCGACCTTCGCGCCGCGCTTCAGCGCTGCCGCGACGGCAGCCTCGCAGTAGGCAAAGCTGATGAAAGGCGAATACGCCTCGGCTCCGGATAAAAGCGCACGCCATTGGGGCTCGAAGGCACGAAACGCAGCGACGGTCTCGCACGTGCGCAACTCGTACCGGAAGGATGCGGCCGGCGACGACTCGTATATCGCCACGACGGAGGTCGGCACTTGCGTCTCCTGAATGAATTCGTGGTGCTTGTGATTCAGCCTTCAAGCGAAGTGCTGAGGCGGTCCTTGGTCGTAATGCGGCGATTGCGGTCCGCGAATGTGTTGGGACGCGCGCCGCGCACGCTTTGCCAGACGACGACGTTCTCGTGGTCCTCGGGTCCGAAGCCGACTTCGTCGTGATCGTACGGAAATACGCCGGCGAACCAGCGCCGCAACTGACGGGAATCGTCGAAGACTTCGCCGCACACGGGGTTATCGTAGACGATGAAAAGATGCTCGACGGTGCCGCTCGCGAGGCCCGCTTCGAGTTTCTCGAGTAACGACGCCATCAACTCGGGTCCGAATGGATTGAACAGAAAGACGACCACGTTGCCCGACGGCACCTTCAGATCGGCGACGTTGGCGTGCAAAGCGCGAATGGGCGGCCGTTGCGGAAAGCGCCGCGCCATGACGGCCGCGTTCGCGTTCGCCGTTCTCACGAGGTCCGCGCTGATGTCGTAGCCCAGCGCCAAAGAGAACGGATACTCGGAGGCAACGATCATCGGCCGGCCTTTACCGCAACCGATGTCCATGAACGTATAGCCGGTGATATCGCCCAGGGTGTCGAGCGCGCGGCGGATGATGGTCGGCTGCGAGCCCATGTAAGGCCTGAGTTGGACCGCAAGATGGGCGTCGCGCTGCAGCGCGTTGGAATCGACCAGTCCGCTCGTGTCCGTGCCGTACTTGAGATCGATGGGGTGGCGCCGCAGGCACCCGGAGTACACCGCACGCAATACCGGAACGCGAATGCAGATGCGCCGTATCGGCGGGATGAACATGGCGCGCTGCACGCTGTCGGGCAACCGGGCCACCACATTCAGCAACGGTTGCTTGAGTGCGCGTCCGAGCGCGAATCGGGGGCCGCCGTGTGTCGTTGTTCGCATGGATCGATGCGCTGTGAACCTTCTGGATGGGGTTGCCGATCCATCATGATGGATCGGTGCGTCGCCAGGTCGCCGCCATTCATCGGTTGTATTTCGACAAAAAGGCCCGAATTCGTGGCTTACTAACGAGTGTCATATGGCTGGCGTAGGGTAGTGAGCAGAGAGCCAGATCGTCGTGGGTGGCGTGCCCTTTTTCCCCACTGTCCGGCGAAAGCGCTTTCATGGCGGCTGCCTCAATACTCTCCCTGATGTTTCCGCTTTTTTTTCCGTGCCTTAATAAGCGTTCTCGCGTGGACCGGCGGGAGTGATGCTCCGGCTTCGCAAGGTATCGGTGCAGGCGGGTCTCCAGGTTTTTGTCTACGCAATACTCAACCGGAAGAGGCGAGACGATGAACGCGCGAGTGGATGCTGAAGCGCGCCGTAAGCGGTATGCAATGCACCGCCTTGGCCTGGCAATGAAGCGGCTGATGAATGCCGAAGCAGAACCCGATAAATGGATGGCGACGCGCTGGGTGAATGCCTGGAGCGCTTCCGTCGGCGAGCGCTGGTTCGCGGCAAGCCCGTATGGCAGGCTGAGTCAGGCGGCGTTAATGCGTGCCCCGTTAAAGGGCTCGACAGGTCCCCGTAACAGGCTGAAATCGGGACGGCAATCGTCAATATGAAACAAAACGCATATTTAATTGACCAATAGGGCCGCGAAACGATATTGTCATAATTTAGACATTTCCGCGTTTACCTTGGCTCTTGCAGAATACGAAACCACCCATCCTCTGAGCGTCGAACTGGATGGCGAGAACTACGCGGGTGCTTACCGCGTCATGGCCGGAAGCGTCATCGTCTACTTCGAAAACGAAATCAAGTTCGCGCAGTATGGAACGAATCGTCCGGAGATCATCGCCCGCTGGGTGTTGACGGACCTCTGCCGTAAATCCGATTCCCGCCGGCGCAAAGCAGGCAAGCGTTGATGCGCGCATGCGCGTCGCATCGGCATGACGCCATGCGAGCATTCAGTGCGCGTTCTTGCGCAGGTTGCGAAGGTCTTCCCGTACGCGCCGCGAGACGAGCACGCTCAGATAATCCATGACACGTGCGCCTTCGCTGAACTCGGCCCACGTTTGCTCATACATCTTCGCGACGATTTCCAGCGGCGTTTGGGTTTCGGTCGCGATCGCCTTCACGACCTCTTCGGCCGCTTCCTGTTTCATCAACGCCTCCCGGGCGCATAGGCGCCCGGCCTGAGCGCACTCGTGAATGCAGGTGGACGCTATTGCGCGCTAACGGCTTTGGCTGCGACGTCGTCGCCTTTGTCGCCGTGCCATTGCGCGCGGATCTTCGTCACGACCACGGCAGGCAGCGGAATATAGTCCAGTGCCTGGATCGTCGGCTCGCCGTGCGTGAGCGCCCAGTCGAAGAACTTCAGCGTCTCAGTGTTGCGCGCCGAGTCGTCCGGTGTCGCCTGCAACAGCACGTAGGTCGCGCCCATCACGGGCCATGCGTCCTTGCCCGGCTGATTGGTGAGCACCTGAAAGAGCGAACTTGACCAGTCCGCATTCGCGGCCGCTGCGCTGAATGTCTGGATGCCCGGCTCCACGACCGCGCCCGCCGCGTTGGTCATCGCCGTGTAGGTCAGATGATTCTGCTTCGTGAAGTCCCAGGCGACATAGCCAATCGCGCCAGGCAGGTAGCCCACGAACGTGGCGACGCCCTCATTACCCTTACCGCCTATCCCCAAGGGCCAGTGAACATTGGTGCCTTCGCCGACCTTGCGTTTCCATTCGAGGCTCACCTGCGAGAGATAGTGCGTCCAGATCAGCGTCGTGCCCGAACCATCCAGACGCCGCACGACAGCGATCGGCGTGTTGGGCATCTTGATCTTCGGATTGAGTCGCACGATGGCCGGGTCGTCCCAGTACAGGATCTTGCCGAGAAAGATCTGGCCCAGCACCTCGCCGTTCAGCATCAACTGACCGGCCTTGATGCCCGGAAGATTCACAACGGGAACTACGCCGCCGATCGCGGTGGGAAACTGCCGCAATCCGTCCTTGCTCAATTGCTCGCTCGTGAGCGGGGCGTCGGAGCCGGCGAAGTCGACCGTGTGCGCGACGATCTGCTTGATACCGTCCGTGGAGCCGGTGCTGCGGTAGATCACCTTGCCGCCGCCGGACTTCTGGTAGGCGGTGGCCCAGTGGCTGTAAAGGGGGGCAGCGAGCGTACTGCCGCATCCGGTCACGTCTTCGGCGCGGGCCGACAACGTGCAAACGCCGCAAACGAGCGCGGCAATCAGGGGGCGCAATGGTCTCACGAGCCTCTCCCGTTATTCATGTTCTCTGGGAAGTCGCGGAGTCTGTCTGGTCCGCGTACTGTCAATTACAGGATGGTGACAGGCAGGATTCAAATTGAATCCTGCTATCGTGCGGCGGTTTTATGACGAAGCGTTGCGTTTGTGTGCGCGACCGGATGATAAGGATAACAAACGAAATTACCGGATCGAAAAACGGGCTAATCCGTTCGATTTCCGCAGAGGAAAACGCGTGAACGAAGCCGTATTGCCTGCAACAAATCTTTCACATAATTTCGCTAGGGTAAGCGGGATTGACCCCGAGTTCGTCTTGACAAAATGCTTGTAATTCCTTTCGGAGACGCTACAGATGGCCATCAATACCCCTCGCTCAGCATTTTGCGGCGCTTGTTTTGCCGCACGTCCTTCCCGTCTTGTTATTGCCGCTGCTTTGGTTTGCGCCAGTGCAGGTGCAGCCGCTGCCGCGCAAGACGCCAACGCGTTTTTCGGTGGTTCGGGCCTGCTCGTCGTGAGCCGCAGTGTCTACGACAACGTGTCGAGCAACGTCACCCCCGGCATGACACTGCCGCCCAATTGCAATAGTGCGCAGGCGAGCTGCCCCACGGGCGGCGCGCCCACTGACGGCACGTATCCGGCCGTCTGGAACAACGTGCTCTACGATCCGAGCTTTGGCATCACGGCGCGCATTTTCCTCGACACCATTACGCCGGGAGGCCAGGTCGTCCACACGCTGGAAGTGCCCAACAGTCTGCATCCGGGCCATGGCCACGACCAGCTCGTGACGAGCTTCAGCTCGAAGTCTGAACTCGCGCTCAACCTTTCGAGCGACGGCCGTTACCTGACGTTCATGGGCTACGTTGCTCCGGTCGACACGCTCGACGTATCGAACTCGAATACGCCGGGCGCGATCGATCCGACGAATCCCGACGGTCAGGCGTTCTATCGCGCCGTGGCGCGGCTCGATGCCGAAGGGCATTTCTCCTTTACGGAGACGAATGCATACAGCGGCAATAACGGCCGCGCCGCATTGCTCAACAATGGCAACGACAACGGCGAACGCAACGGTTTTTACTACTCGGTGGGCAACGCAGGCAACGGTTCGAATCCGCAGCCGGCAGGCGTGATTCTCGGGGCGGGGGCGCAATTCATCGAAGTGACGCACCAGCATGAGGCGCAGCAAACGCCCGGCACGCCCACGCCGCTCGCGAGCTTCTCGGTCACGCAACTCGGTGCGAAGGCCGACAAGGTGGGCAAGGACGACAACTATCGCGGGCTCACCGTCTTCAACAACGTGGTGTACTTCACGAAGGGCAGCGGCAGCAACGGCGTGAACACGGTGTACTTCGTCGACACCACGGGCAAGGCGTGTCCCTCGGGCGGCGCAGGCGTGCCGGTGGCGGGCGCGAAACTGCCATCCAATCCGCTTGCGTACGACGCTTCCACGTTGACGACCAGCGGCTTGCCGAGCAACGTATGCGTGCTCGCAGGCTTCCCGGCTACGCCGAACAAGACGGCAACGACGCTCTCGTACCCGTTCGGCCTGTGGTTCGCCAACGCGAATACGCTCTATGTGGCCGACGAGGGCGATGGCTATTCGGGCGGCACGGACCTGTATACGCACGCCGCGCAGCAGACCGGTGCGGGCCTGCAGAAGTGGGTGTACAACGCCGGAACGAAGTCGTGGAAGCTCGCGTACACACTCCAGAACGGCCTGAATCTGGGGACTTCGTACACCGTTGCAGGTTATCCGGTGGGCACGAACACCGCGACCAGCCTGCCGTGGTCGCCCGCCACGGACGGCCTGCGTAACATCACGGGCCACGTCGAGCAGGACGGTACGGTCACAATCTGGGCGATCACGTCGACAGTGAGCGGCAACGGCGACCAGGGTGCAGACCCGAATCGCCTCGTCGCCGTGCGCGACGTGCTGCGCAACACCACGGTTTCGGGCGCTGCGAACGAGCGTTTCGTGACGCTGCGCAACGCGGGCTTCGGCGAAGTGCTGCGCGGGGTGTCGCTTGCGCCGGGCGGCCCGTTCGGCAAGTGGTTCTGATCACCGCGCAGTCATGCACTAAAGGCCGGGCATGCGTAGCGCCCGGCTTTTATGTCATTGCGGCGTGCGCGCTATTGGCTGTTGAATTTCGCAACGAGCGGGCCAAACACGTCGCTTAGCGCGGTCGTGCCGAAGCGCCGCTCGCTGCGGCTCGCTTCCACGTCGATGCGGCCGGTGTTGTATACGTCGTAAAGATCGGTGATGAGCCGGCCGTGTTTCTCACTGAGTCCGGCTTTGAGAAGCATGGGGGCCCACGATTCGCGCGGCAGCACATGAGGCGTGATCGTGCGGCCGCTCGCAGCGCTCAGTGCCGCCGCAATGTCGTTCACGCTGACCCTGTGCGGTCCTTCGATGCTCACGATTCTCGGCATGCCGGACTGATGCGATTCGAGCAGCAGCGCGGCGCTCGCCGTGCCAACGTCCTGTGCGGCGACCGTGGGAAAGCGGCGCTCCAAGGGCAGATGGAGGCTCGGCAGCGTACCGGTTGCGAGCGCGCCGGGAATGAATGCCGCCCAGTTCTGCATATGTTCCGCCGAGCGCAGCAACACCAATTGCGTGGCAATGGGCTTCAGCTGCTTTTCCAGGTAGTGATACAGCCGCGTGATGCCCGTATTCAACGGCAATTCCGCGCCATAGTCGGAAATGGCGAGCAGCGTGGCGGGCGGGTTTTCGCGCAGGGCGTCGGTCGCGACGTCGATCATCGTGCGCATGGTCGTTTCGGGATCCGTATCACCGGATGGAACGGGGCATAGCAGCTGGACGGCGTGAGCGCCCTCGATCGCGGCCGCGACCGACAGCGCGTCGGTCAGATCGGCGAGCACGATTTCGCAGCCCAGCTCTGCAAGACTTTCGCCCTGGCGAGCGTGGCGCACCACGGCGCGCACGGGTTTGCCCGCACGACGCAACGCCGCGGCGGTGACCCGCCCGGCCTTTCCCGATGCTCCAAAAATCACGAACATGATCGCTTTCTCCTGGTGTGCGTGGTCTGCGTCATCGTAGGTAGACGAACGCCGCATGGCGCGCAGGAACGGATGGCGTTGCGCAGAAACGGATGATTGAATACGTCCACCATGGCGCGGTGCGCGAGCGTGGCCGTAATCCAGTAAACTGGCCGCAAACATCGCACGAATTCCCGCACGGCTTGAGCGTCGAAAAGGATTGTCATGAGCGCACTGACTGCAGATTCGAACCGGCACGCCGGAGCAAGCGTCAGCCTGCGTTCGAGCGCCGGATTGGGCTGGCATGGCGGTGGCGCCGAACTGCTGCGTGTGAGTGCGGGGCAGCATCGCTTCCCCGCGATGGCGGATCACCGCATTGGCATTCATGTCGGCACGCCGGTGCGTGCGCGATGCGCGTGCGACGGCCGCCGTCAATCGCGGCTTCAGGCGCACGGCGACGCGGATGTGGTGCCCGCCGGGGTCGAAGGCGTATGGACCGATGACGCGGACTGCACGATTCTGCGCGTGTGGTTCGACGGCCGCTTCGTGCGATCGATTGCGGAGCAGATGGAGAACCCGTGGGGTAAGCGCGAGATCCGGCCGCATCTCCAGTTGCGCGACCCGCGCATCAATTCGCTGGCGGGCGCGCTGCTGGCTGAGATCGATGCGGGAACAGCTTGCGACCCGCTATTTGCCGAAAGCATTTCCACTGCAATGGTCGTGCGGCTGCTCGGCGACACGGGCACACCAGAAGGTCGGGGCGCAGCCGTGCTTGCGGCACACAAAGCGGCGCGCGTGACCGATTACATCGAGAGCCATCTCGATCAACGCCTCACGCTCGGCGAACTCGCTGCGCTCGTCGACCTGAGCGTGCCGCATTTCAAGGCCCTGTTTCGCGAAACATTGGGTATGCCGGTGCATCAATATGTCGTGCGGCGGCGCGTCGAACGCGCGAGGGCGCTGCTCATCGCAGGCAAACTCAGCCTGAGCCAGGTGGCGCTCGAAGCGGGGTTCGCGCATCAAAGCCATATGGCGCACTGGATGACGCGGCTTCTCGGCGTCACGCCGCGCGCGTTCGCGAAGGGTTCGTGAAAGCGGCGAAATCGTGAAGCGTTGAATCGCCGCGGCTGCGCACGTTACCGGTTGACGTCCACCACGAGCCGCCCGCGCACCTGCCCGGCGAGCAGATCGCTTGCGGCCGCAATGGCCTGGGTGAGGCCGATCTCCCGCGTAATCGTGTCGAGCTGCTTCAGGTCGAGCGCCTCTCCTAGCGCGTGCCAGGCTTGCTGCCGCTGCGCAAACGGACGCGTGACGCTATTGATGCCCAGCAGGCTCACGCCGCGCAGAATGAATGGCGCGACCGTGGCGGGAAGATCCATACCTTGCGCCAGGCCGCAGGCAGCCACCGCTCCATCCGCGCGCAGGCTTGCGCAGACATTTGCCAACGTGTGGCCGCCAACCGAATCGATCGCGGCAGCCCAGCGTTCTTTTTGCAGCGGGCGGCCCGGCTCCGATAGCGAGGCGCGGTCGATGACTTCGACGGCGCCGAGCTGCTTCAGATACTCCGCTTCCTGCAGCCTGCCGGTCGACGCCACCACGCGATAGCCTCGGCGCGTGAGTAGCGCAATGGCAAAGCTGCCCACGCCGCCGCTCGCGCCTGTGACCAGCACGTCGCCGTGTGCGGGCGTGATGCCGTGCCGTTCCAGCGCGAGAATGCAGAGCATGGCCGTATAGCCGGCCGTCCCAACTGCCATCGTTTGCCGCGGCGTGAAGGCCGCCGGCAGCGGAATGAGCCAGTCGCCATTGACGCGCGCCTTCTGCGCCAGGCCGCCCCAATGTTGTTCGCCAACGCCCCAACCGTTGAGCACGACCGCGTCGCCCACCGCGTAGGCAGGGTTCGCGCTTTGCGCAACGGTCCCTGCGAAATCGATGCCCGGAACCATGGGAAAACTGCGAACGACAGGGCCTTTGCCCGTGATCGCGAGGCCGTCCTTGTAGTTCAGCGTGCTGTAGCCGACATCGACGAGCACGTCGCCTTCCGGCAGGCGCGCGTCGTCGAGTTCGGCAATGCGCGCGTCATACGATCCGGATTCCTTATCAATCAGAATGGCCTTGAACATGATGGGTGGTGCTCCTGAAACAGTGAACGGTTGGCGTTGCCGCGGCTCACGCGCGCGGCAACCCCGCGATGAAACCGCTGAAGAATGTATCGAGTGGAGCCGTGCTGCGCACGAGCCTCGCGCGCAGCACGGCGCCTTCCCAGCCAATCCAGAAGAAAGCGGCGAGTGAAGCAAGGTCGATCCGCCTGGCGAGCACGCCTTCGCGCTGGGCCTCGCGCAGGCACGCCACGATGCGTGCTTGCCAGCCCTGCAGAATGCGTTCGAGCGTTGCGCGGAAGTCGTCGGGCAGAATGTCCACCTCTACGCCGAGGTTGCCGACGAGGCAACCGCGTGTGTAGTGGTGACGGGCCATGCCTTTGCTGGCGTCTTCTACGAAGGCGCCAAGCCGCTCCAGGGCAGGGCGCGTGTCGTCCTGCAGCCAGTGGTCGAGCTTCGCGCAGAAGTACGCGTCGTACGCGGTCATCAGCTCGCGCCCGAATGCTTCCTTGCTGTCGAAGTAGTGATAGAACGAGCCTTTGGGAATGTTCACCCTCTTGAGCACGGCATCGAGCCCCGTGGCCGCGAAGCTCTGTTCGGTCAGCATTTCCATGCCGGCGCGAATGAGCGATGCACGTGTGTCGGCGTGCGCGAGCGGGTCTTTCGGCGGCCTGCCGCGGCGCGGTTTGGCGATGGTCGGTTCCATGTCGCCGATATTAGACCGATCGTCTATAAAATTCAAGCACGCAGTTGTGTTCGGGCCGCTAGTGGGCCAGCGCTTCCAGTTCTCCCCGCAGCACGCCCCACAACGTGCGGGCGGCCAACACGAGCAGCAGTGGCGTGACCGTCGCGAGCAGAAAGATCGCGATGCCGTGCGTGATGGGGCCCGGGGCGTGGTCGGCGTAACGCTCGGCGCAACTCACCGAGCCCGCGAGCGGCACGCTCAAGTCGGCAAGCGGGATAGGCAGCAGAAGCAGGCTGATGAACAGGGTCCCAAAGAGATTGCCCGCAATGGGATGATTGAATTCGGCTTTCACGGCATCGGGGCCGGTGACCCATTTCATGGCGTAGCCGAAGCCGATCATCAGGAACGCCAGCACGGCGAGCACGCCGATCAACTGGGCGATCCACAGCGGCATGCCGTACATGCGATGCGCGAGGCGCCATGCCGACGAGAGCCCGGCAAGCCCCATGACCGAGCCGAACAGCGCGACGGGCAGGTAACCGAGTTGTCCGGCTTGCGCGGTCGCCTTCGGGCTGCCATACGAGGCCGGCGCACGGTGATGCGGCGATCTTCGCGCGCCAGCAGCGCGATCCCGAGTATGTGGTCGTGCGCGAGCTGCCGGTGGGCAAGCGCGGCGACGCGGTGGCTTAATCGCGCAGGACCGAATTTACGCGGCTGGAGATCGAATCAGGATGCCTGAGCGCCCCTTGCGTTGGCGGTACGGCGGCCGAAAGCCTGGCGGACCCAACTTTGCGCGTTCACCACCAGCAGGCCGAGCAGCACGAGCGCCGAGCCAAACAGGAACGCGGGCTCCACGCGCTCGTGCAGCAGCACGACGCCGAACGCCACGCCGAACAGCGGCGTCATGAACGACAGAATGCCGAGGCGCGCGGCCAGATAGCGGCGCAGCAGCCAGAACCACACGAGATAGCTCACGAACGAGACGAGCAGGGTCTGGAATGCGATAGAGGCCAGGGCGAGCGGCGTGGCGTGAAAGTGCGCCTGGCCGGTCAGGAACGCAAACGGCACCAGCACGACGAAAGCGCCCGCCAGTTGATAGAAGAGCGTTTGCGTGGCGGGCGCCTCGCTCAGGCGGCTCGTCCGCACGACGACGGTGGTGAGCCCCCACGCCGCGCCTGCACAAAGACCCATGAAGTCCCCGAGCAACCACAACGGCGAGCCCGGTATGTCGGCGCCCAGCAGCGCGGGGCCGAGGAACGTGATGGCGATGCCCGTGAAGGCGATGGCAATGCCGCCCCATTGGAACCGCGCAAGGCGTTCGTCGGGCAGGCGCACATGCAGGCCGATTGCGGCGAACATCGGCGCGGTATAGAGAAACACGGCCATGTGCGAGGCGTTGGTCCAGCGCAGGCCCATGGCCACGAACACGAATTCGAGCGCGAACAGGCCGCCTGTGACGAGCCCCGCGCCACGCGCCACGCCAGGCAGCCAGCGCTCGCGCGAAACGAGTTGGTTGAAGAGCCACACGAGTGCCGCCGCCACGCCCGAACGCAGCCCGATCTGCAGCATGGGCGGGATGTCCCCGGCCACCGCCTTGATCGCGACCTGTTGCAGACCCCATGCGAGGCAGAGCGCCACCATGATGGCCACGGCCGTTGCGTCGACTTGCTTTCTCATTGCGGGCTCACTGATTTGAAGGATTCGGCTGAAGTTTGGTGGCCGTGGGCGTAGTATTGATGCGTCGGGATGCGCGCATATAGCGCAAAACTGACAATCGATAGCCCCAGACCGCCATGCCCAAATCACCCGACCGTGCTCGCCCGGCGCGCTACCTGCGCCTGCCGCCCTTCACCGACGTGCTGCCCACGCCCGTGTTCTTCCGCATGGAGCACATGCCTTCGCACGCCACCTATCCGCAGATGTGCCACCCGTGGGGCGAGTTCGTCTACGCGTTCAGCGGCACGACCGAGGTGAAGGCGGGGGACGAGCACTACATCACGCCGCCGCATCTTGGGCTCTGGATCGCACCGGGCACCGAGCACGTGGGCTTCAACGAGCAGGAGACCGTGCATTGCTCGGTGTACATTAGCCGCGACCTGTGCACGCGCATGCCGGCGACGAGCTGCGCGGTGATGGTGTCGCCGCTCGTGCGCGCAATCCTCGAGCATCTGCGCGTGACGCCCGCGCAGGAGGAGGGCGAGGTGCAGCGCGCGCGTCTGTTGCGCGTGCTCGTGGATCAGCTGTCGACCTGCGCGACCACGGGCAGCTTCGTGCCGCATACCGAAGACGCCGATCTCAACGCGATCCTTCAGGTGCTGCGCCAGAATCCCGCCGACAATCGCTCGCTTGCTGAGCTCGCCGATGCGTTTCACATGAGCGAGCGCACGCTCATGCGCCGCGCGCAAAACGAGCTGGGCATGTCGTTGACGGAATGGCGCCAGCGCATCCGGCTCGTCAACGCGCTGCCGATGCTGCATGCGGGGCGCAGCGTCGAGGCCGTGGCGCTGGATCTGGGGTACGCCACGTCGTCGGCGTTCATCGCAATGTTCCGACGATTGACGGGCACGAGTCCCGGGCAGTTCGTGGCGCGTACGCGTTGAGCATAGGGCTGCGCGCAACGATTACCAAACCTCACGAAACCCCACAAAACCCTAAAGATTCCCCGTGCGCGCGCCGTTAGAGCAGGCATGAAAGCCCTACTCACCCAAACCGACGCACGCTTCATCCTGTCGATTGCCCTCGAGCTGGCCGAGAGCCAGGCCGCCGCGGCCGGGGTTCAGCTCGAATCGGCGGCAGGATCGGCGATTACCGACGACGTGATCGTCGCCACACTCTCGCAGTTCGCACCGACCGTGACGATCGACGAGTTTTATGGCCTGCTGGACCGGCCCGAGGTGCTGCACTGAGCGGCGGCGCGGCCGAAAATAAAGGGTGCTCATGGCATGAGCACCCGCGATTTCGTTGCGCCAGCAACGAAGCTTTAGATTATTAGAACTTCTGACGCAAGCCCACGCTCACAATGGCTTGCGACTGCGTGGCCGACGAGTGGCCGTTGCCCTTGTCGGACACCGAAGCGGTTGCCGCGACCGGATTGCCGGCGGCGTCGAGCGTCATGCCCGATGCATGCTGGTAGCCCGCGAGCAGATACACCGTCGAGCGCGTCGAGAGATCGTAGGTCGCGCCCACCGAAACGTTGTGGTACTGCGCGTCCTGATCCACGCCTTCCACGGCGCTGCCACGCGTATAGCTGTAGCCCGCGAACAGATGCGTGCGCGGCTGCACGTTCCACTGCGTGAAAATGCCCGCGATATTGAAGATCGCATTGCCCGAGAACAGCGAATTCGCGCCCGAGCGATATTGCACGTTGCTGTAGTTCACGCCGACCACGGCGGGACCGAAGTCCCACGTCGCGCCCGCCGCCACCACCTGCTGCGATTGCGCGCTCGCATAGCCTTCGTTGATCGACGAGTTGAACGTGCCGTCGTACGTGCCTTGCCACTTGCCGTAGGTGGAATCGTCCAGGCCGGTCTTGCTGTTGTCCGAACGCTCATACCCAACGCCCATGCGCAGCGGGCCGTTTGCGTAGCCCGCGCCCACGCTCCAGGTGTTCTTGCGCTTCATGCTGCCTGCCTGGCCGCCGAAACCGTACAGCGCGCCGAACGTGAAACCCGCGTAATTCGCGCTCGTGTACTTGATCGAGTTGTCCACGCGCGTGGTCTGGTCGAGGTCGTCGATGTCGCCCGGATGCGCGCCGAAGCCGCCGATGTAGTTCACGGGCGCGACCGGCCCGACGAAGTCGTCGAGCGAGGTGTACTGGCGGCCCATGGTGAGCGAGCCGTAACGCTGGTCGGAGAGGCCCACGAAGGCCTGGCGGCCGAACAGGCGCCCGCTCTGGCCCGAGGTGCCGTTCGTGATGTCGAAGCCGTCTTCAAGCAGGAAGATGGCCGCGAGCCCGTTGCCCAGATCTTCCTTGCCCTTGATGCCCCAGCGGCTGCCCGAGAGGTTGCCGGTGGAGAGGCCCACGTTCGAATGGCCCGTGTAGGCGCCGTTGGTGCCGGTGCGCTCGTTGCTGCGATACGTGATGCCGGCATCGGCGATGCCATACAGCGTGACCGACCCTTGCGCCGAGGCGATGCCGGCGAGCGAGAACAGAACTGGTGCGGCGAGCAGGTGTTTTCTCATCATTTGTTGTTTCAACGTCTAAAGATCGCCTGGTGAGCGATTTCTGGTTATGCGCGCACGCGCCTGCGGTCTCGCGAACGAGACGGCAGGCGTGAAACGCGGGGGAGGGTAAAGGGCGGCGCGGGGCGCGTTAGCGCTTGAGCGAGGCGCCCGGCGGCAGCGCCGGCGTGCTCACGGTGACGGTCTTGCGGACCTTCGCGACGTCTGCGGCGCTCACTGGCGCGCCAGCGTTGCCCCAGCTCGCACGCACGAAGGTGGACACGTCGGCCACTTCCTGGTCGGACAGACGCCAGGCGAACGGCGGCATCGTAAACGACGAGGGCGCGGATTGCGTGCCTTCGAGCGCGCTGCCTGCGAGCAGCACGTGAATCAGCGAAGTGGGGTCCTTGCCCTGCACGACCGGGTTGCCGCCGAGCGCGGGGAATACGCGCGTGTAGCCGCGTCCGTCGCTGCGGTGGCAGGCCATGCAGTTGTCGCGATAGACCGCTGCGCCGCGTGCGCTCGCGTCGCCGTTTTGCAGCTTGCGCGCGGCGGCGGGATCGTAGGCATACGCGGTTTCCTTCGGGTCAGTGGAGGGCAGCGTCTTGAGGTAGCGCGCGATGGCGAGCAGGTCCGCGTCGTTCATGTGCTGCATGCTGTGCTGAACCACGTCGGTCATGCCGCCGAAGGCGGCAGTATGCAGATTGCGCCCCGACTTGAGGAACTGCACGATGTCGTCCTCGTTCCAGCCGCCTAAGCCCGTGCGCGCGTTGCCGCGCAGGCTGGAGGGGACCCAGCCGTCGATCGGGCCGCCGCCCGCGAGGAAATCGTCGCCTTCGAGGTCGGTGAGCGCAAGCTCCTGCATCGTGCGTGCTCGCGGAGTGTGGCACGCGCCGCAGTGGCCGAGGCCCTGCACGAGATAGGCGCCGCGCGCGACGATCGCATCGTTGTAATGCGAGCCGTCGAAAGTCTGAACCTTCGGCGCGAACAGCACGCGCCAGGCGCCGAGCGGCCAGCGCATCGAGAGCGGCCAGGGAATGTCCACGGCGCGGTTCTGTGCCCGCACGGGCCCGACGCCGTGCATGAAGTACGCATAGAGCGCCTTCATGTCGTCGTCGCTCAGACGTGCGTACGAGGGGTAGGGCATCGCGGGGTAGAGCGTTTCGCCATTCGGACGCACGCCCTGGCGCACGGCTTTGGCGAAGTCGTCGTAGTGCCACTTGCCGATGCCCGTGTTCGCGTCGGGCGTGATGTTGGTCGAGTAGATCGCGCCGATCGGCGTGTCGAACTTCAGGCCGCCCGCGAAGGGCTTGCCGCCCTGTATGGTGTGGCAGGCAATGCAGTCGCCGGCGCGCGCGAGGTATTCGCCATGCGCGACGAGCGCGGCGTTCGGCAGGTCGGCCGCGCATGCCGCTTGCGCCGTGAATGACGCTAGGGCCGCGAAGGCCGCGGCCGCAATCGTTGCGCGTGCAACGTTCTCGCGCAGGGAAAAATTGTTCTTCTTCATGCGGCTCTTCACACGCTCACCAGGGGGCCGGGGTTCTTCAGATACTGGTTGCGAATGGCTTTCGCGCTCCAGTAAGCGAGGGCGGCGACGAGGCCGGTCGGGTTGTAGCCGATCCCCTGCGGGAACGCGGAGGCGCCCATCACGAACACGTTGGGCACATCCCAGCACTGCAGATAGCGGTTGATGACGCTGGTGTTCGGGTCGGTGCCCATCACGGCCCCGCCCACGAGGTGAGTGGTCTGATAGCGGCGCGAGTCGAAGTGCGCGCCGAACTCGCGCGTGTAGACGTTGATGGCCTTCGGGCCCATCGCCTCGGCGATCTTCTGCATCTGGCCCGTCACGTACTGCGCCATCTTGATGTCGTTGTCCTTCCAGTCGAAGGTCATACGCAGGAGCGGCTGGCCGTACGAGTCGCGATAGGTCGGATCGAGGTCGAGGTACACGTCGCGGTACGACATGTTGGAGCCGTGCGCGTCCATCGAAATGGTGTGCGCGTAGTGATCCTTCACGGCTTTTTTCCACCCGGCGCCCCAGTCTGGCGTGCCCGCGGGCGTGGCGATGCCGCTGATCGGCTTCACGCCTGCCTGGTTCACCCACAGCGGCGAGCCGCCCACGAAGCCGAGCGGGCCGTGGTCGAAGTTGTCGGCGTTGAAGTCGTCCACGGCCACGCCGTTGCCGCCCGCGCCGATGAACGGGTTCGTCCACGTGTCCTTGTCGAAGAACGCCGTGATGGTCGAGAGGTTCTGGTACGCGAAGTTGCGGCCCACCACGCCCTCGCCAGAAACCGGGTCATAGGGCTTGCCGATGCCCGAGAGCAGCAGCAGGTGCACGTTGTGATACTGGAACGCCGAGACGATCACGAGGTCTGCGCTCTGGAACACTTCCTGGCCCGCCGGATCGATATACGTCACGCCCGTGGCGCGCTTTCTGGTGTCGTCGAGTTCGACGCGCAGCACGTGGCATTTCGAGCGCAGCTCGAAGTGCTTTTCCTGCTTGAGCGCGGGCAGGATGTTGAGGTTCGGCGAAGCCTTCGAGTACATGTAGCACGCGTAGCCGCTGCAGAAGCCACAGAAGTTGCACGGGCCCATCTGCACGCCGTAGGGGTTCGTGTACGGCCCCGAAGTGTTCGCCGAAGGCAGGCGGTAGGGATGCAGCCCGAGCGACTTCGACGCGTCGAAGAAGCGCTGTGCCGAATACGTATTCAGTTGCGCGGGCAACGGGAAATTGTCGCTGCGGGCGGCTTCGAACACATTGCCGTCGCCGACCACGTTGCCCTTCACCTTGTACGCCTGGCCCGACGTGCCGAATACCTTCTCCGCGAAGTCGAAGTGCGGCTCCAGTTCGTCGTAAGTGACGCCATAATCCTGGATCGTCATGCCTTCGGGGATGAACTTCTTGCCGTAGCGCTCTTCGTAGTGGCTCTTCAGGCGCAGTTCTTCCGGCGTGATGCGGAAATGCACGCCCGACCAGTGCAGGCCCGCGCCGC
>NZ_JAPMAL010000053.1:0-36645 GCF_026343935.1 Paraburkholderia sp. CNPSo 3076
TCCAGAGCCCGATCAACCTCGCGGGTGAAGCGCGCAATCCGGCCAAGAGCGTGCCGTTTGCAGTGATCGGCTCCATTCTCTGCGCGCTCGTGATCTACGTGCTGCTGCAGATCGCCTATATCGGCGCGGTCAATCCGGCCGACGTCGCGAAGGGCTGGAACACGTTCAACTTCAAGTCGCCGTTCGCGGAACTCGCGATCGCGCTGAACCTGAACTGGCTTGCGATCCTGCTCTACGTCGATGCCTTCGTGAGCCCGAGCGGCACCGGTACGACCTATATGGCGACGACCTCGCGCATGATCTACGCGATGGAGCGCAACAACACGATGCCGAAGATGTTCGGCGACGTGCACCCGTTCTACGGCGTGCCGCGCAACGCGATGTGGTTCAACCTGCTCGTCTCGTTCATCTTCATGTTCTTCTTCCGCGGCTGGAGTTCGCTCGCGGCGGTGATCTCGGTGGCGACGGTGATTTCGTACCTCACGGGTCCGATCAGCCTGATGGCGCTCAAGCGCGCCGCCACGGACATCGAGCGCCCGCTGTCCGTGCCGTTCATGAAAGTGATCGCGCCGTTCGCATTCGTCTGCGCATCGATGATCCTGTACTGGGCGAAGTGGCCGCTGACCGGCGAAATCATTCTGCTGATGGTCGTCGCGCTGCCGGTGTACTTCTACTTCCAGAGCAAGCAGGGCTTTGGCGGCTGGGGCCAGGATCTGAAGGCCGCATGGTGGCTGTGCGCATACCTGCCGATCATGGCGCTCCTCTCGCTGATCGGCAGCAAGCAGTTCGGCGGCGCCGGTCTGCTGCCCTACGGCTGGGACATGCTGGTCGTCGCGCTGGTCGCGCTCGTGTTCTATTACTGGGGCGTGAATTCGGGCTACCGCTCGCCGTACCTCGCGGAACGCCAGGAGCACGACGAAGTCCTCGAAGGCATCGGCGCGCACTAAGTGTCGAACCAGACGCCGAACTAAGCGTCGCGCAGTACAAAAAGCCCGCCTGAAGCGATTCAGGCGGGCTTTTTTGCCTTTTGAGCAAAAGCGGAGCCGGCGTGTCGGCCCGCGGTGGCTTTATTGCACGGCGCTGCCGAACACGTAGTTCGTCATCGCGAGCGCGCGCTGGTAAGTGCCAAGCGACTGCACCCCGAGCGTGTAGTCGTCGTCGGCTGCGCCGAGCGCCGCGAAGACGGGCAGCAAGTGCTCGTCGGTCGGGTGCATGAGCGCCGCATGCGGGGCGCGCTGGCGGTAGTCGAGCAACGCGTCGATGTCGCGCGCGGCGAGGTGATTCTCGAACCATTGCGTGAACTCGGCCACGCGCGGATCGGCGTCTTCCGGCCGCGCCGAGAAGTCCGCCTCGCGCAGGTTATGCGTGATCTGGCCTGAGCCGATCACCATCACGCCGTCGTCGCGCAGCGAGCGCAGCGCACGGCCAAGCGCGAAGTGATGGGCAGCGTCGGCGCGCGGCTGGATCGAAAGCTGGGCGACGGGCACGTTCGCATCGGGGAACATCAGCAGCATGGGCACCCACGCGCCATGGTCGAGGCCGTGCGTTTCCTCATCGACAGGAACGCCTTGCTCGCGCAGCAGCGCTGCTGCGCGCTGCGCCATCTCGGGCGCGCCGGGCGCCGGATACTGGATCTCGTAGAGCGCGCGCGGAAAGCCGTAGAAGTCGTGGATCGTCTCAGGCTGCGTGGCGGTGCTCACCACGGGGCGCATCGTGCCCCAATGCGCGGAGAGCATGAGCACCGACTGCGGACGCGGCAAATGCTCCGAGAGCACGGTGAAGCCGCCAGAAGGCAGCGACGGGTCGATCGGCAGCGTAGGAGCGCCGTGCGAGAGGAAAAGGGTAGGCGTGCGGGTGGTCATGATCGTGGGCTGACCGCGCCAAGGCGGTCCGAAAGTATCGTATTGCGATCAATATAAGACGCTACCGTCGCGAATTAAACGGGGCGAAAGGGAATTGATTGTGTCGCCACTATTGATAATCGGTGCGGCAGGCAATAGCGCGCTCGGCGCTTATTCGTCGGTGCCGCGCAGCCCCGGCCAGGCGGGCGAGAGCGCGGGCCCGAGCGCGAACAGGTCGAGCACGCGCGCAACCGTGTGATCGACCATCTCGTCGATCGAAGCCGGCTGGTTGTAGAAGGCCGGCAACGGCGGGAAGATCACGCCGCCCATTTCGGTCACGGCCGTCATGTTGCGCAGATGCGCGAGGTTGAATGGCGTTTCACGCACGAGCAGCACGAGACGGCGGCGCTCCTTGAGCGTGACGTCGGCGGCGCGCGCGATCAGGTTGTCGGAGAGACCGTGGGCGACGCTCGCGAGCGTCTTCATCGAGCAGGGCGCGACGATCATGCCGTCGGTCGCGAACGAGCCCGAAGCGATGGTCGCGCCGACGTCGCGCACGGAATGCACGACGTCAGCGCGTGCGTGCAGATCGTCCTTGCTGAGTTGCAGTTCGTGCTGGATGTTGAGCCAGCCCGCCGCCGAAACGAGCAGATGCGTTTCGACGCCGCCGAGCCGCCGCAGCATGTCGAGCATGCGTACGCCGTAGATCGCGCCCGTGGCCCCCGTGATCGCGACGATCAGCCGGCGTTGCGGCAGTTGTGCGATAGCGGACGAGGCAGGGAAGGCGGTATTCACGTCAGGCGGGAATCGGAGCGAAGGCGAGGTCGAGATCGAGGCGAAAACGACGCATGCAGCGCCTCGTGAAAAAGCGTCGGCGTGGCGTAGCGCACTCGGGACGGAACAGGCGCAACGTCGTGCGCCCGATGCCGCCCCGTGGCTGGGGATTACGCCGCGGCGAAAAGCTGCTGCAGCTCGCCGTTCTGGTACATCTCCATCATGATGTCCGAGCCGCCGACGAACTCGCCCTTCACGTAGAGCTGCGGGATGGTCGGCCAGTTCGAGAATTCCTTGATGCCCTGGCGGACCGCGTCGTCTTCGAGCACGTTGACGGTCTTGAACTGATCGACGCCGCAGGCTTTCAGGATCTGCACCGCGCGACCGGAGAAGCCGCACATCGGGAACTGCGCGTTGCCCTTCATGAAGAGGACGACGGCGTTTTCGTCGACGATCTGCTTGATGCGTTGTTGGGTGTCCATGACTGACCTTGCGATTGAATTGATGCTGAATACGTTGGAATGCAGGATGAAATGATAGCGGATTTCGCCCGTGCGAGCCCGACGTTACCGGGAGCTTTCCTGGTCGGCCGGCAGCGGTAGACGGCCTCCGCTGATGCGTTCGATGCCGGCCAGATCGCGCTCGGAGCGCACGTCCTTGAAACCGGCGTGTTCCAGCAACGCCCGGACGGTGGCCGCCTGGTCGTAGCCGTGCTCCATCCAGAGCACGCCGCCCGGCGCGAGCCGGGCAAGTGCGCCCGCGACGATCGCGCGCAGGGCGGTGAGGCCGTCGGCTTCGTCGGTGAGCGCGCCGCGCGGCTCGAAGCGCAGGTCGCCTTGTTCGAGATGCGGATCGCCGCTCGCGATATACGGTGGATTGCTCACGATCGCCTCGAATCGCAACGCCGCATCGAGCGTGTCGTACCAGCTGCCCGCCACGAACGCGAGCGGGCCGCCGGGACGTTGGGCGTCGAGCAGCTTTGCGGCGTTGCGCGCGGCCACCTCGAGCGCGGCCGCCGAGCGATCGACGGCCCAGACGCGCGCATCGGGGCGTGCCGAGGCGAGCGCCACGGCAATCGCGCCGCTGCCGGTGCCGAGGTCGAGCACGCGCGGCTGTGCGACGCCTTCGAGCGCCGCGAGCGCCGTTTCCACCAGCAATTCGGTATCGGGGCGCGGAATCAGCACGTCGGGCGTCACGTCGAAGTCGAGGCCGTAGAACTCGCGCGCGCCCACCAACTGCGCGATCGGCTCGCCACGCACGCGGCGCGCTTCGAGCGCGCGATAGGCGTCCACGCGGGCCGCGTCGAGCGCCCGATCGCCGCGCGTGATGAGTTCGGTGCGGCGCCAGCCGAGTACGTGCATCAGCAGAATGCGCGCTTCTAGCGCAGGCAGCGGCGTGGCGCGCAGCAGCGCCTCGGCGGTAACGGCTTCGCTCATGTCAAATGCGCGCTCAATCCGCGTCGCCGAGCGAGGCGAGCTGCTCGGCCTGATGCTCGGAGACGAGTGCGCCGATGAGTTCACCAAGGTCGCCGTCCATGATCGCCTCGAGGCGATAGAGCGTGAGATTGATGCGGTGATCGGTGAGTCGCCCCTGCGGGAAGTTGTAGGTGCGGATGCGCTCCGAGCGGTCGCCCGAGCCCACGAGGCTCTTGCGCGTAGCCGCTTCCTTGGCGTGCTGCTCCTGGTACTGCTTGTCCTTGATGCGCGCGGCGAGCACCTTCAGCGCGCGATCCTTATTCTTGTGCTGCGAGCGGTCGTCCTGGCACTCCACCACGATGCCGGTTGGAAGGTGCGTCACACGCACGGCCGAATCGGTCTTGTTGATGTGCTGGCCGCCCGCGCCCGAGGCACGGAACGTGTCGATGCGCAGGTCGGCGGGATTGATCTCCACTTCGCCGATTTCGTCGGCTTCCGGCATCACCGCGACCGTACAGGCCGACGTGTGGATGCGGCCCTGCGTTTCGGTGGCGGGCACGCGCTGCACGCGATGGCCGCCCGACTCGAACTTGAGCTTCGAGTACGCCGCCTCGCCCGCAATGCGCACGATCACTTCCTTGTAGCCGCCCAGATCCGACTCGCTCGCCGACATCATTTCGATCTGCCAGCGATTGCGTTCCGCGTAGCGCAGGTACATGCGCAGCAGGTCGCCCGCGAACAGCGCCGATTCGTCGCCGCCCGTGCCCGCGCGGATTTCGAGGAACACGTTGCGGTCGTCGTTGGGGTCCTTCGGCAGCAGCATCATCTGCAATTCGTGCTGGAGCTGCGCCATGCGCTCGCGCGCGGCTTTCACCTCGTCTTCGGCGAAGTCGCGCATCGAGGCGTCGGAGAGCAGGTCTTTCGCCGCGGCCTCGTCGTCTTTGGCCTGGCGCCACTGCCCGTAGTGCTCGACCACGGGACCCAGCTCCGCGTGCTCGCGCGTGAGCTTGCGGTACTGGTCGCGGTTCGAGGTCACGTCGGGACGGCTCAACAGGTCGTTGAGCTCGGCCAGGCGCGTAGTCAGCTGGTCGAGCTTCGATTGCATGCTCGTTTTCATCGGGCGGTGCGGAGCGGGCTCCGGATAGGACTGCGAGAGAGAAGAGGCGGGCGGGCGGCCCTGTCGTGCAGGGCACGCATGGCGCGCGCCCGACCGCGAGCGTCGCTAACGGTCCGAACTGCCGGACGAGTCGGAAGAGCCGGCAGAACGCGGCGAGGCGGTGACGTCCGCCGCGGACTGCGCGTCGTCGTCAGCTCTCGCCGGCTGGCCGTGGCGGTAAAAGCCGCCCATCAGCTCGATGAGCGAATCGCGCTGATCGCCGCTCGACGTGTTGAGCGCATGGGTCGGACCGTGGATCAGCTTGTTGGTGAGCGACTGCGACAGCGCTTCGAGCACGGCCGATGGGTCGTCACCGCGCGCGAGCATCTTGCGGGCGCGTTCGAGTTCGGCGCGACGCAGCGTGTCGGCCTGGGTGTGCATATGGCGGATGACCGGCACGATGCTGCGCGAGTCGAGCCATTGCATGAAGTTCGCCACGCGCGACTCGATGATCGTCTCGGCCTGTGCGACGGCGGCCTGGCGCGAGGCATTGCCTTCGCGCACGATCGTGCCGAGATCGTCGACGGTATAGAGGAACACGTCTTCGAGCTGGGCGACTTCGGGCTCGATGTCGCGGGGCACCGCGAGGTCGACCATGAAAATGGGGCGGTGGCGGCGTGCCTTCACCGCGCGCTCCACAGCGCCGAGTCCGATGATGGGCAGCGTGGACGCCGTGCATGAGACGATGATGTCGAACTCGTGCATGCGCGCGGGCAGATCGGAGAGCGGAATGGAGCGGCCGCCGAAGCGTTCCGCAACATAGCGCCCGCGCTCGGCGGTGCGGTTGGCGACCACGAGTTCGCGCGGCTGCTGCGCGGCGAAGTGCGCGGCGCACAGTTCGATCATCTCGCCCGCGCCGATGAAGAGCACGCGCTGGTTGGCGATCTTGTCGAAGATGCGCTGCGCGAGGCGCACGGCGGCGGCGGCCATCGAAACCGACTGCGCGCCGATTTCGGTCGTGCTGCGCACTTCCTTCGCCACGGCGAAGGTGCGCTGGAACAACTGGTTCAAATAGGTGCCGAGTGCGCCGGCCTCGGTCGCGGTGCGCACCGCCGTCTTCATCTGGCCGACGATCTGCGTCTCGCCCAGCACCATCGAATCGAGCCCCGAAGCCACCCGGAACGCATGACGCACCGCTTCGGACTGCGGCAGCGTATAGACGTGCGGCGCAAGTTCCTCTTCGCGGATGCCGTGGTAGTGCGAGAGCCAGCTCACGGCGGCGTCGCGCGAGCTTTGCGCGTCGGTCGCACAGTAGAGCTCGGTGCGGTTGCAGGTGGACAGAATGGCGGCTTCCGGCGCACTCAGCGAACGCTTGCCGGACCACGCTTCCTTGAACAGGGCGAGCGCGGGCTTGATCTGTTCGAGCGGAAACGCCACGCGTTCGCGCAAGGCGACGGGCGCGGTGTGGTGATTGATTCCGATCGTTAGAAGCTGCATACCATGGGGGTGAGATTTAGGCGGATATTATAACTTTTCCTCGCTTCCGACATTCGCGCCGACAGAGTCCGACACTCCGGTAGGTGATAGGGGGAGCCTTTCGAGCTGATAGCCATAACCGTACAAAGTGGTCAAACGCCAGCCATGCTCGGGCCCGAGCTGCAATTTGCTGCGCAGGCGGGAGGCGTGCGTGTCGAGCGTGCGCGACCGAACGTCGCGGTTCAGATTCCACACGGTTTCGAGGATGCGTGCCCGCGAAACGGGGCGCGATGCATTGGTGAAGAGCAACAGCGCGAAACGGTATTCCTTGGGTGTGAGCGTGACGGTGTGACCCCGAAACGACACCTCGTAGCGCGCGGAATCGAAGAGGTAGTCCCCAAAGCCATGGCGGGCACGGTTGCGCGGCCGGCGCACGCCGGCGCGGCGCAGGAGCGCGTCGATGCGCGCGAGCATTTCGGGACCGCGCACGGGCTTGGCGATGCAGTCGTCCGCACCGGCCTGCAGGCTTGCGACGATTTCGCTTTCATGGGGCGCGAGCATCAGCGCGATCGCGGGCAGACCCGGCAGCAGCTTGCGCGCCTGGGGAATGAGGTCGTCGGCGCCGGCGTCGCCGCACCACCATGCTGCGATCAGCAGGTCGAAGGTTTCCTTTTCGAGGGTTTCGAAGAGCTGTGCGCCAAGCGGGAAATGGTGGCATGCATGCCCGCCCGCAATGAGCAGGCGGACGAGGGTTTCGGCCTGACGGGTGTCCGGTTCGACAAGGGCGATTCGCATACGAGAGAGTGCGGCTGGGGCGGCCCGGACGCGCTTGCCTTGCGCAATCCCGCCCCCTACACTCAACCGCTACGCGGGAAGCGCCGAGCCGACCGTTTTCCAGTATTCATAGAGATTAATCAGGCTACCAATGCTAGCTCTCGTGCTTCGGCGGTCCTATCGGACTTATCCGAAAACCTATAGGACAAGTCCTTAATGGGCTGGCCCGGTATCGTCATTCTGGGTCTGGCGGTGGGCTGCGCGGGATGGTGGCTCCATCCCTTGCGCCGCGCCGCACGTCACGGACTCGCTCTGGCGGTCGTGGCCGGCGTGCTCGGCGCGGCGCTCGCGAACGCGACGGGCAGTGCGACCGGCCTCTTCTACGATGGCGAGTTGCTCCAGTGGCCGCTTTGCACGGCGCTCGCGCTCGTTTTCGTGGGCGTGTGCGTGGCGCTGCGCGCGCGGCGCAGCTAGTCGCGCGCAGCCGGGCCTCCCAGGCGCCGCCTTTGGCCGAACCCCGATCTTCCGCTTCAAATTCTTCGCAGGTGAAAACATGAACGCCCGACTCCCCGAAACCTCCTCGATTCCCGAACGCATTGCCGCCCTGCGCGCCGCGCTGACGCGCGCCGGCGTGGATGCCGCCCTCGTGCCCTCCGCCGATCCGCATCTGTCCGAATACCTGCCGCGCCGCTGGCAGGGGCGCGAGTGGCTCTCGGGCTTCACCGGCTCGGTGGGCACGCTCGTGGTGACGAGGGACTTCGCGGGCGTGTGGGTGGACAGCCGCTACTGGGTGCAGGCCGAGCAGCAACTGGCCGGCACCGGCATCCAGCTCATGAAGATGATGGGCGGCCAGCAGAGCGCGCCGCACATCGACTGGCTCGCGCAGAACGTGAGTGCGGGCGGCGCGGTGGCCGTGGATGGCGCGGTGCTCGGCGTCGCCTCGGCGCGCGCGCTGGCCGAGGCGCTCAAGGCGCGCGATGTCGCGTTGCGCACGGACCTCGATCTGCTCGACGACGTCTGGCAAGGCCGCCCGTCGCTGCCGCTCGAGCCCGTGTACGAGCACGTCGCGCCGCACGCCGACACGAGCCGCGCCGGCAAGCTCGATCAGGTGCGCCGCGCGATGCAGGAGAAGGGCGCGCAGTGGCACTTCATCTCCACGCTCGACGACCTTGCCTGGCTCTTCAACCTGCGCGGCGCGGACGTGAACTACAACCCGGTATTCGTCGCGCACGCGCTGATCGGGCCGGACGACGCGACGCTCTTCGTCGCCGACGGCAAGGTGGGTGAGGCGCTCGTGCAGTCGCTCGCGAAAGACAAGGTGCGCGTTGCGCCGTATGCCGAGGCCGCTGCCGCGCTCGCGGCGCTGCCCGCGAAGGCCGCGTTGCTCGTCGATCCGCGCCGCGTGACGTATGGCTTGCTGCAGGCGGTGTCGTCGGCGGTCAAGCTCGTGGAGTCGGTCAATCCGAGCACGTTCTTCAAGTCGCGCAAGACCGCCGCCGAAGCCGACCACGTGCGCGCGACCATGGAGCAGGACGGGGCGGCGCTTGCCGAGTTCTTCGCGTGGTTCGAGGCCGCGCTTGGCCGCGAGACCATCACCGAGCTGACCATCGACGAAAAGATTTCCGCCGCGCGTGCGCGCCGCGCAGGCTTCAAGTCGCTCTCGTTCGCGACCATCGCGGGCTTCAACGCGAACGGCGCGATGCCGCACTACCGCGCCACGCCCGAGTCGCACAGCGTGATCGAAGGCAATGGCCTGCTGCTCATCGACTCGGGCGGCCAGTACCTCGACGGCACCACCGACATCACGCGCGTCGTGCCCGTGGGCACGCCGGGTGCGGAACAAAAGCGCGATTTCACGCTCGTGCTCAAGGGCATGATGGCGCTCTCGCGCGCGAAGTTCCCGCGCGGCATCCGCTCGCCGATGCTCGACGCCATTGCGCGCGCGCCGATCTGGGAAGCGGGCGCGGACTACGGTCACGGCACGGGCCACGGCGTGGGCTACTTCCTGAACGTGCACGAAGGTCCGCAGGTTATTTCGCATTACGCGCCGGCCGAGCCCTGGACCGCGATGGAAGAGGGCATGATCACCTCGGTCGAGCCGGGCATCTACCGGCCGGGCAAGTGGGGCGTGCGTATCGAGAATCTCGTGCTCAACCAGCGCGCCGAAACCACCGAATTCGGCGAGTTCCTCAGCTTCGAGACGCTCACGCTCTGCCCGATCGACACGCGTTGCATCGATCTCGCGCTCCTGCGTGCGGACGAGCGCGAGTGGCTCAATGCGTACCACCAGACGGTGCGCGTGCGCGTGGCGCCGCACGTGAGCGGCGATGCGCTCGCGTGGCTCGAAAAGCGCACGCAGCCGATCTGATTTCCCTGGTATCCCGATAGCGATTAAGCGGAGCGAGACGCGCATGACGATCAAGGCAGTGGTGTTCGATTTCGGCGGGGTGCTCGTGGACTGGAGTCCCGAGTATCTCTATCGCAAGCTGATTCCCGACGACGACGAGCGCCGCTGGTTTCTCACGCATGTCTGCAAGATGGACTGGGTGATCCGCCAGGACGGCGGCGAGCCCATTGCCGTGGGTACCGAGGAGCTGGTCGCGGCGTTTCCCGAGCACGAAGCGCTCATCCGCGCGTTCTACGAGCGCTGGCACGAGATGGTCGGCGGCTTGCTCGCCGGGGGCGTCGCGACATTTGAGCGCCTGGAGGCGGCGGGCATGCCGATCTTCGGTCTCACGAACTGGTCGGCCGAGACGTTTCCGTGGGCGTGGGAGCGTTTCGGCATCCTGCGCCGCTGCCGCGATATCGTCGTGTCGGGCCACGTGAAGCTCGTGAAGCCCGATCCGGCGATCTTCCACGAGATGTTCCGCCGCATCGAGGCACAGTTGCCGGGCGTGAAGCCCGAGGAACTCGTTTTCATCGACGACAACGCGCACAACGCCGAAGCGGCCACGGCGCTCGGCTGGCATGGCGTGCACCACACGAGCAACGCCACCACCGACGCTAAGCTGCGCGAACTCGGCCTGCCGGTCTAACCAGGCTCAAGCCGGCGTCCCGCGCGCTATTTCGAGGCGGGTGCCGGCGCCACCGGCTGCAGCAGACTGCGCAGCGCGTCGGCGATACCCTTCGCGGTTTGCCCGGCGCCCTTCGCCACCCCTTCCGCGCTCACCCCGAGCGCCTGCGCAAACCCTGCGCGCAACTCCGTCATCAGGTTTTCGTTGAGCTTGAACTTCGGGTCGCGCAGGTTGCCGTCGAGCACGAAATGCAGCGTGATCTCACCCTTGTGCGCCTTCAATGCGGCCACGGCGGCGCGCGTCGGGATCGACAGGAACGTGTCCACCGCGTCGCCGCTTTCCGAGAGTTGCAGGTTGTGCAGTGTGACGGTGCCCGGCGCGTGCAGGTGATAGCCGCGCACGGTCGAGGTGAGATCGAGGTCGAGGGTGCCGCCCGTCACATTGGCCTTCGCGCCGGCCTTTTTGAGCAGATAGGGATCGATCGTGCGCACATCCACGCCACGCAGCGTCGTGTGGAGTTGCGAGTCCTTACTCGCGATTTGCATCCAGCCGTCGAACGTGACGCGTCCTGTGTGCTCCGGGCCGACCACGTTGCCGGTGACCGAAAGGCGGGTCGGCTCCGTAAGCGCAGGCAGCTGGATATTGTCGACGCTCGCCTGTGCGCGGTTCACCGTGACGCGCCACGGCGGATTGCTCACCGACCGGTCGTAGAAGTCGAATGTGCCATTTTCGAAGCCGATATGGTCGATGACCTTTTCCTGCGGCAGGCTGTTTTCTCCCTGCGCGCCGCTCGCGGGCGTGGCGCTTTGCGCCATCTCTTCGCGCAGATTCGGCAGGATCAGGATCGAACCGCTTTCCCGGCGCAGCACCGTCATCGTGAAATCGCTCACGGTGACGTCGCGAATATGCACGCGGTGCGAGATCAGCGCGCGCAAGTCCGGTGTGATCGTGATGCGCGCGGCGCGCAGCGTGTCGGCGGTGGGCCAGTTGGGCGGCGGCTTCAGGCGCACGTCGGTGAGTTCGACGGATGAGAGATTGAACGCCACGTTCACGCTGGCGGCCGTGCCGACGGGCGCGAGCGCGCGCTCTACGTACGCCTTCGCCTCGCGCTGCAGCGCGTAGAGCGTGCCGAGCGCCGCGAGCACGAGCAGCGCGACGACGATCGCCACGATGAGGACAACACGGTTGCGCAGCGGCATCGCCATACGGAATTCCTCGCGGAGCTGGGCTTAAGTAAGGCCCTAAGTGACCCTAAGCGTAGCGGCATTCGAGCAACCGTCATGCCGCGCGTGCTCCCAGAACGACAACGGCGGCCCGCGGGCCGCCGTTGTTTGCTATCGATCCCGCCTGCTTAGCGGCTGATCGGCTTGTAGCGCAGACGCTTCGGACGTGCGGCTTCTTCACCGAGACGCTTGATCTTGTCGGCCTCGTACTCCTGATAGTTGCCGTCGAAGAACGTGACTTGCGAGTCGCCTTCGAACGCGAGGATGTGCGTGGCGATACGGTCGAGGAACCAGCGATCGTGCGAAATCACCATCACCGAGCCCGCGAATTCGAGCAAGGCGTCTTCGAGCGCGCGCAGCGTTTCGACGTCCAGATCGTTCGACGGTTCGTCGAGCAGCAGGACGTTCCCGCCCGAAATCAGCGTTTTGGCCAGATGCAGACGGCCACGCTCACCACCCGAGAGATTGCCGACGATCTTCTGCTGATCGCCGCCCTTGAAGTTGAAGCGGCCGATGTATGCGCGCGAAGGTGTTTCGTACTTGCCCACGGTGAGCACGTCCGCGCCGCCCGAGATCTCTTCGAACACGGTCTTGTCGGCGACGAGCGCGTCGCGGCTTTGGTCGACGTAGGCGAGCTTGACGGTCGGACCCTGCACGATTTCGCCCGAATCCGGCTGCTCCTTGCCCGTGAGCATGCGGAAGAGGGTCGACTTGCCGGCGCCGTTCGGCCCGATGATGCCGACGATCGCGCCCGCGGGAATCTTGAAGCTCAGGTCGTCGATGAGCAGACGGTCGCCATAAGACTTGCTGACGTTCTTGAACTCGATGACCTCGTTACCGAGACGCTCGCCCGCCGGAATGAAGATTTCCTGCGTTTCGTTGCGCTTCTGGTATTCGAGGCTCGACAGTTCCTCGAAACGCGCGATACGCGCCTTCGACTTCGCCTGACGGCCCTTCGGGTTCTGGCGTACCCACTCCAGTTCCTTCTTGATCGCCTTCTGGCGAGCGGATTCCGACGATTCTTCCTGCTTCAGGCGCTCTTCCTTCTGGTCGAGCCAACTGGAGTAGTTGCCCTTCCAGGGAATACCGTGGCCGCGGTCGAGTTCGAGAATCCACTCGGCGGCGTTGTCGAGGAAGTAGCGGTCGTGGGTCACGGCGACCACGGTGCCCGGGAAGCGCGTGAGGAACTGCTCGAGCCACTCGACCGATTCCGCGTCGAGGTGGTTGGTCGGCTCGTCGAGCAGCAGCATGTCGGGTTTTTCGAGCAGCAGCTTGCACAGCGCGACGCGGCGCTTTTCACCGCCCGAGAGGTTGCCGATCTTCGCGTCCCAGGCTGGCAGGCGCAGTGCGTCGGCGGCGATTTCGATCTGCTGTTCCGCGCTGCCGTCGGTTGTCGCGAGGATCGCTTCGTACTTCGCCTGCTCGGCGGCCAGCGCGTCGAAATCGGCGTCCGGTTCGGCGTAGGCCGCGTAGATCTCGTCGAGCTTCTTCTGCGCGTTGAACACGTCGCCCAGACCTTCCTCGACCGCTTCGCGCACGGTCTTTTCCGGATCGAGCTGCGGCTCCTGCGGCAGATAGCCGATGTTCAGATTCGGCATCGGCGTGGCTTCGCCTTCGATGTCCTTGTCGACGCCGGCCATGATCTTGATGAGCGTGGACTTGCCCGAGCCGTTCAGGCCGAGCAGGCCGATCTTGGCGCCGGGGAAGAACGACAGCGAGATGTCCTTCAGGATCTGGCGCTTGGGCGGCACGATCTTGCCGACCCGGTTCATGGTGAAGACGTATTGGGCCATAAGAGTGTCTTTGGAAACGGGAAGAAAAAGGTGTCGCTTACACGTTGAACAGGAAGTTCATCACGTCGCCGTCGTGCACGACGTATTCCTTGCCTTCGGCGCGCATCTTGCCGGCTTCCTTCGCGCCGGTTTCGCCCTTGTACTGGATGTAGTCGTCGAACGCGATGGTCTGCGCGCGGATGAAGCCGCGCTCGAAGTCGGTGTGGATCGCGCCCGCGGCTTGCGGGGCCGTATCGCCGACATGGATCGTCCACGCGCGCACTTCCTTCACGCCCGCCGTGAAGTACGTCTGCAGGCCGAGCAGCCTGAAGCCCGCGCGGATCACGCGGTCGAGGCCCGGCTCGTTCATGCCCATGTCGGCGAGGAACGCGATCTTGTCTTCATCGTCGAGATCGGCGATTTCCGCTTCGATCGCCGCGCACACGGCCACGACCGGCGAGCCCTCGGCTTCGGCGTGCTTGCGCACGGCGTCCAGGTAGGGGTTGTTCTCGAAGCCGTCGTCCTTCACGTTCGCGACGTACATCGTCTTCTTCGCGGTGATCAGGCAGAAGGGCTTGAGGAGCGCCTGTTCGTCCTCGTTCAGGTCGAGTGCGCGCACGGGCAAGGCCTGGTCGAGCTGCGCCCGCACTTTTTCGAGCACGGCGACGAGCTTCGCGGCTTCCTTGTCGTTGCCCGACCTGGCGGCCTTCGAATAGCGCGTGAGCGACTTTTCGACGGTGGCGAGGTCGGCGAGCGCGAGTTCGGTGTTGATGACTTCGATGTCGGAGAGCGGATCGACCTTGCCTGCTACGTGGATCACGTTTTCGTCTTCGAAGCAGCGCACGACGTGCGTAATCGCATCCGTTTCGCGGATGTTCGCGAGGAACTGGTTGCCGAGGCCTTCACCCTTGCTCGCGCCCGCGACCAGACCCGCGATGTCGACGAACTCGACCACGGCCGGCACGACGCGCTCGGGCTTGACGATTTCGGCAAGCGCCTTCAGGCGCTGATCCGGCACTTCGACCACGCCGACGTTGGGCTCGATCGTGCAGAACGGATAGTTTTCGGCCGCGATGCCCGCCTTGGTCAGCGCGTTGAAGAGGGTGGACTTGCCGACGTTAGGCAAGCCGACGATGCCGCATTGGAGGCTCATGTAAATCTCTGCATGTCAGGGTGGTGACGTGCGGCTCGCCGCGCGCGAAGCGCCCGGGGCCGGGCGTCTCGCGAAAGCGGAAGCGGCGGGCGGGGCGGCGCAGGTGGCACGTCGGGGGACGTGACGGGGAGTCACGAAAACCGTAATTGTAACCTCGTCCGGGTAAGGCTTAGCCGCGGGCGTCGCCGCGCCTCCGGGCCGCCTTCCTGCAACGACTTGCTGCGCCGCAACATCGCGCCCGTCCGGCCCGGTCACACAAGCGCCCGCGGCTATAATGCGCGCATGACTGCAAGCAACCAGACCTTTGATGTCGCCGTGATCGGCGGCGGCCTCGTCGGCAAGTCGGCGGCGCTCGCGCTGACCCAGAGCGGCCTGCGCGTGGCGCTGCTCGCGCAGCCGTGCGCGCCACTGCCCGCGGGCGCCGTGTTCGATGCGCGCGTGTACGCCTTTTCGCGCAGTTCGCAGGCGCTGTTCGAGCGGCTGCGGGTCTGGCAGGCCGCCGATGCCGCGCGCCTCACGCCCGTCTACGACATGCGCGTGTTCGGCGACGCTGCGGCGGAGCTGCACTTCTCGGCCTATCAGGCGTCGGTTGCGCAGCTTGCGTGGATTGCCGAGTCGTCGGTCGTCGAGCGCGCGCTCGACGCCGCGCTGCACTTCCAGCCCAATCTCGCGTGGATCGACACGCGTGCACAGACGCTCGACGTGAAATCCGACGCGGCCGTGATCGGCCTCGCCAATGGCCGCACGATCGAAGCCGACCTCGCGATCGGCGCGGACGGCGCGCAGTCGTGGGTGCGTGCGCAGATCGGCTCGAAGGTCGAGCGGCGCGATTACCGGCAAACCGGCGTGGTCGCCAATTTCCGGGCGGAAAAGCCGCACGGCGAAACGGCGTATCAGTGGTTCCGCGAGGGCGAGATCGTCGCCTTGCTGCCGCTGCCGGATCGTCACGTGTCGCTCGTCTGGTCGGCGCAGACCGAACATGCCGACGAACTGCTCAAGCTCGAACCGGCGCAGCTTGCCGCCGAAGTCGAGCGCATCTCGCAAAGCCAGCTGGGCGCGCTCGAATGCGTCACGCCTGCGCGCGGCTTTCCGCTGTCGCTGCAAACCGTCGACCGGCTCGTGGCGCCCCGCGTCGCCCTGGTCGGCGATGCCGCGCATCTGATTCACCCGCTTGCGGGCCAGGGCGTGAACCTCGGCTTGCGCGACATTGCCGCGCTCGTCGACGTGGTCATGAAGAAAGAGGCGTTCCGTGATCTCGGCGACATCGTGCTGCTGCGCCGCTACGAGCGCGGCCGCCGTGAGGACATCCAGAAGCTCGTCGTCGCCACCGACGGCCTGCAGCGGCTCTTCTCGTTGCCCGGCACGCTCGCGCGCGCGGTGCGCAATACCGGTATGGCATTCGTGGGCGCGCAGCCGCTGCTCAAGCGCTGGCTCGTGGCCTCGGCGCTCGGCTAATATCCACGGGCTTTATCGTTCATCTACCGCCCATTTGCCACTCAAGCTGGCATTTCGGTTGCTTGAGGCTCGCTGCAGCTTAGAATGGACGTATTGGCCGCGCCCGCAGCGCATGCCGCTCCGGCCATCCAACGGAACTCTGCGCGCGCCGCCCCTGCGCGGCGCGCCCGAATCAGGAATGCATCCCATGCAAACGCGTATTCGATTTGCCGCGCTCGTGATCGCGGTAGCCACCTCGGCGCTCGGCTGCTCGGCCCAGGCCGACCAGACCACCGACAAGATCAAGTCGGCGCTGCAGACGCGCCTCGGCATCGACGCCAGCGACATCAAGGGCATCACCAAGGCGCCCATGCCGGGCCTTTACGAGATCAACCTCGGCACGCAGATCGTCTACAGCGACGCCAACGGCGACTACGTGCTCAACGGCGAACTCATCGACACCAAGGCGCACCGCAATCTCACCGAGGCGCGCCTGAACGAAATCAACAAGATCGATTTCGCGAAGCTGCCGCTCGAGAACGCGGTCAAGGTCGTGAAGGGCGACGGCAAGCGCAAGATGGCCGTGTTCTCCGACCCGAATTGCCCGTACTGCCATCAGCTCGAAAACACGCTGAAGTCCGTGGACAACGTGACGGTCTACACGTTCCTGTATCCGGTGCTCTCGCCTGATTCGACGGCGAAAGCCAAGCAGATCTGGTGCTCGTCGGACCGCGCGAAGGCGTGGGAGTCGTGGATGGTGGACCGCAAGGCGCCCACCGCAGCCGGCACGTGCGACACGGCCGCCATCGACAGCAATCTCGCGCTCGGCCAGAAGATGAACGTGACCGGCACGCCCACCGTGATCCTCGCAGACGGCACGCGCCTGCCGGGCGCAGTCAGCGCCGACCGGCTCGAACGCGGACTGAACGGCGCGCACTGACGCCTCGCCCGAACCCGCCGGCCGCTTTTGCGGCCGGTGCTTTTTTTGCCCGGCGCTTTTGTCCGTTTTTGTCTGCCGGGCATACTGAATTTGCACTGCAGCGTCTGCTGACCGAATCTCTCACCGATCCCGCCGATGAAGCCGATCCGATACACCATCGTCCCGAAGAATCCCGCCGCGCATCTGTTCGAGGTGACGCTCACCGTGGAAGACCCCGCGCCGGACGGCCAACGCTTCATGCTGCCCGTCTGGATTCCGGGCAGTTACATGGTGCGCGAGTTCGCGCGCAACATCGTCACGCTGCGCGCTTTCAACGACGCGGGCCGCAAGGTGCGCGTGACAAAGACCGACAAGCATTCGTGGCAGGCCGCGCCCGTGAAGGGCGCGCTCACACTGCGCTACGAGGTCTACGCGTGGGACCTGTCGGTGCGCGCGGCGCATCTTGACGACACGGTGGGCTTCTTCAACGGCACGAGCGTGTTTCTCGCGGCGCTCGGCCATGAGGAGGCGCAGCACGCGGTCGATATTCAGCGTCCGGACGGGCACGCGTACCGCCATTGGCGCGTGGGCACGGCGCTCACGGAGGCGCGCGGCACCAAGCGTTACGGCTTCGGCGAATATACGGCCACGAACTACGACGAGCTGATCGATCATCCTGTCACGCTCGGCGAGTTCACGCTCGCGAGCTTCAAGGCGCATGGCGTGCCGCACGACATCGTGATCGCGGGCCGCGTGGTCGCGCTCGACACCGAGCGTCTCGCCGCCGACCTGAAGAAGATTTGCGAGGCGCAGATCGCGCTCTTCGAGCCGCGCACGAAGCGCGCGCCGATGGAGCGCTACGTGTTCATGACGCAAGCCGTGAGCGACGGTTACGGTGGCCTCGAGCATCGCGCATCGACGGCGCTCATCTGCAATCGCACCGACCTGCCGGTGAAGGGCAGGCCGGAGACGTCGGACGGCTATCGCACCTATCTCGGCCTGTGCAGCCACGAATACTTCCACACGTGGAACGTGAAGCGCATCAAGCCGGCGGCGTTCGTGCCGTACGACCTCACGCGCGAGGACTATACGTCGCTGCTGTGGCTGTTTGAGGGCTTCACGTCGTACTACGACGATCTCATGCTCGTGCGCAGCGGGCTCATTTCCACAGACGAATACTTCGGCCTGCTCGGCAAGACGATCGCCGGCGTGCTGCGCGGGGCGGGGCGGCTGAAGCAGAGCGTCGCGGAAAGCTCGTTCGACGCGTGGGTGAAGTACTACCGTCAGGACGAGAACGCGTCGAATGCGATCGTCAGCTACTACACCAAGGGCTCGCTCGTGGCGCTGTCGTTCGACCTCGCGATTCGCGCGCAGACGAACGGCCGCAAATCGCTTGACGACGTCATGCGCCTGCTGTGGCAGCGCCATGGGCGCGACTTCTATCGCGGCAAGCCGGTGGGCGTGGGCGAGGACGATGTCGAGGCGCTGATTGCCGAGGCAACGGGCGTGGAGTTGGGCGCGCTCTTTAGCGACGCCGTGCGCGGCACGCGCGACCTGCCGCTCGCAACGCTGTTCGAGCCGTTCGGCGTGACGCTCGAAGGGGAGCCCGAGCGCGGCGCGAAGCCGTCGCTCGGCGCGCGGCTGCGTGGCGGCGCCGAAGCGACGCTTGCCGTGGTCTACGAAGGCGGCGCGGCCCAGAAGGCGGGCCTGTCGGCTGGCGACACGCTCGTTGCGCTCGACGGCCTGCGCGTGACGGGCTCGAATCTCGACGCGCTGCTTTCGCGCTACCAGCCGGGCACGAAGGTCGAAATCCACGCGTTCCGCCGCGACGAGCTTCGCGTGGCGCGTCTGACCCTCGACGCGCCCGAAGTCGCGCGCTACAAGCTCGCGGCCTCCGACAAGCGTGCGCCCGAGCGCGGCTTGCGCGAGCGCTGGCTGGCGGCGTAAGCCCCGGGGCGGGGCGATTGTTCTATCGCTGCAACGATCCGTCATCGGCGGACTACTTTTTCTGGGCGCAGTAAAAAAACACAATGGCTTCACTCGCGCAACGTTGCGCAACAGAGACCCGAAGGAGCCACCATGACCACGATCCTGCAAATCAATTCCGCCGCCCGCTCGCAAGGCGCCCAGTCGACGCTGCTCGTCAACGAATTGACGGCCAGACTGCAACAATCGAATCCGGGCGCGCAAGTCGTCACGCGTAACCTGCAAGCCGATCCGCTGCCGCACCTCGACGACGCCGTGCTCGGCGCGTTCTTCACGCCGGCCGAGCAGCGCACGCCGGAACAGCAGGCCGTCGCCGCACGCAGCGAAGCGCTGATCGCAGAACTGCAGGCAGCGGACGTCATCGTGATCGGTGCGCCGATGTACAACTTCGGCGTCTCGTCGCAGCTCAAGACGTACTTCGACTGGATCGCGCGTGCCGGCATCACGTTCCGCTACACCGCGAATGGTCCCGAAGGCCTCGTGAACGGCAAGAAGGTGTATGTCGTTTCGGCGCGCGGCGGCAAGTATCAAGGCACCCCGCACGACAGCCAGACGCCGTACCTGAAGTCGTTCCTCGGCTTCCTCGGCATGACCGACGTGAACTTCATCTACGCCGAAGGCCTGAACATGGGCCCGGACGCGGCAAGCGCCGCGCTCGCGGGCGCGCGTGAGGCGATCGCTGCAGCGTAAAGTGCGCGCTTGACGGCTGTTTGACGGCTGTTTGACGGCTGTAAAAGCAAAAACGCCACGAGAGCGATCTCGTGGCGTTTTTCATTACGCGTCCCGTCGTAAGGCTCAAGCGGCTCAAAGGGCTCAAGCGAGCACGAGGCCTTCCTCCGGCAAACGCCAGTCGATCGGCTGGCGGCCGTGCGCCTGCAGATACTCGTTGGCCTGCGCGAAATGCCCGCAGCCGAGAAAGCCCCGATGCGCGGAAAGCGGCGACGGATGCGGCGCTTCCAGCACGCAATGCGCACCCGAAAGCAGCGCGCGCTTGTTCTGCGCGTGCGCGCCCCACAGCATGAACACGAGGTTCTCGTGGCGCGCGGCGAGTTGCTGGATCAGCGTGTCGGTGCAGCGCTCCCAGCCGCGCTTCGCGTGGCTCGCGGCGCTCGCGCGCTCGACGGTCAGCACCGTGTTCAGCAGCAGCACGCCCTGGCGCGCCCAGGCGTCGAGACAGCCGTGCGCGGGCGCTTGAATGCCGAGGCTCGCCGCGATCTCCTTGAAGATATTGCGCAGCGAAGGCGGCGGGCGCACCGAGGGCGGCACCGAGAACGCCAGGCCATGCGCCTGCGGCGTGCCTCGATCGTCGCCGTGGTACGGGTCCTGGCCGAGGATCACGACTTTCACTTCGTCCGGCGAGGTGAGGCGCAGCGCGCGGAACACGTCGGCGGGGTAGACGGTCTTGCCGGCGGCGCGCTCGTCGTCGACGAAGCGGCACAGCGGCGCGTAGGCGTCGCTCGCGATGAAAGGCGCGAGCAGCTCGCGCCAGGCGGCGGGCAGCGCGTCGAACTGGTCTTCGAGGCGCGTGATGTCGATGGCGGCCTGCGGCGCGGCGGGTTCGTTGGACATGGCGGGGGCGGGCAT
This sequence comes from Paraburkholderia sp. CNPSo 3076, assembly GCF_026343935.1. Taxonomy (NCBI): domain Bacteria; kingdom Pseudomonadati; phylum Pseudomonadota; class Betaproteobacteria; order Burkholderiales; family Burkholderiaceae; genus Paraburkholderia; species Paraburkholderia sp. CNPSo 3076. Next base: position 20,462 of record NZ_JAPMAL010000053.1, read on the forward strand.
AACGGCGTGCGTGCGCTCGGGCGCCGGGAATTCGTCGGCGCCGAACAGCGAGAAGATCGTGATCTGGCGCGGGTCGATTTCGGGCAGCGGCGGCTCGTCGAGCGTGGCTTGCGCTGCGTCGGACAGAAAGTCGTCGAACAGCGAGGCTTGCACCGGCATCGCGACGCGCGGGCGTTTCGTGGAGGTCATGGGCGGCAAGTGTCGCAGCAATTGCGCGGCGATTCAATCCGGCGCGAGCGCGGCTGGGCGGCCTTTTGCGGCATCGGTGCTGATGTTGCAACTAACAGCACTTTTTTCGCGCTTTCCTCGAGAGTTTGGGCGGGTTTGTGCGGCACGCCGAAGCCGCGCCGCGTCGTTCTCAGCCTTCGCGCAGCGTGTATCCGCGCTGGGCTTTGCTGATGTCGTCCGGCGCCAGGCCTGGTAGCGCTCGCGCAAGTTCCGCCGCGAGCGTGTGCAATGCCGCTTCGTCGCCCGATTTCAGTTCGAGTTCGATTTCGCAGATAGGCGTGCGTCGCGTTTCGCCGTTCACTTCCGCGGTGACTTCGCCCTGATCGATGGCCGCTTCCACCTGCGCGCCGTCGACTTCGAGCGTCCACAGCGTGCGCGTGAAGTCGGTGCGAAAGAGCGGGATCAGGTTCGCGGCGGCATCGGAGAGCGCGGTCGAAACACCGGCTTCATCGCACTCGTGCAGCAGCTTTTCGATTTCGAGCGCTTCGCCCGTCACCGGCATTTCCCACTCATGCCGCGCGTGCAGCCCGTTTTGCGCCACACCCACCGTTTTGAACGTCTGCAGCCAGCCCGCGGGCGCGCGGCGCAGGCGCAGCGCGCTCTTTGCGCGCGCGAGCGCGAGCGCCGGCGTGTCGAAGTAGATGTTTTCGAGCCGGATGGCGTGACCCGGCTTGCCGGCGCGCGTCTCTAAGAGACGCAGCGCCGCGTCCACCTGGTCGCGCGGCAGCGCGAGCTTGATTTCGCGTTCGATACCCATGGTGCCGCGCGTTCAGAAGAACATGCGGGCGAGTTCCGCGCCCGGCTGCTCTGCGCGCATGAACGCCTCGCCCACGAGGAACGTGTGCACGGAAAGCGCGCGCATCTTCTCGACGTCCGCACGCGAGAGAATGCCCGACTCGGTCACGACGATGCGGTCTTCAGGCACGTCGTCGAGCATGCCGATGGTCGTATCCAGCGTGGTTTCGAAGGTGCGCAGATTGCGATTGTTAATGCCGATGAGCGGCGTCTTCAGCGTGAGCGCGTGCGTGAGTTCCGCGCGGTCGTGCACTTCGACGAGCACCGCTAGACCGAGCGAATGCGCAAGCGCTTCGAGGTCGCGCATTTCGCCGGGCTGGAGCGCGGCGGCGATCAGCAGGATCGCGTCCGCGCCCATCGCGCGGGCTTCGACGACCTGGTACGGATCGACGATGAAGTCCTTGCGCAGCACCGGCAAGTTGCACGCGGCGCGCGCGGCTTCGAGGTACGCGGCGCTGCCCTGGAAGAACTGTACGTCGGTCAGCACGGAGAGGCAGGCCGCGCCGCCTTCGGCGTACGAGCGCCCGATTTCGGCGGGCTGGAAGTTTTCGCGCAGCACGCCCTTCGACGGACTTGCTTTCTTCACTTCGGCGATCACGGCGGCCTGGCCGTTGTCGTGCTTCGCGCGCAATGCGCCGACGAAATCGCGCAGGTCGCGCGTGCTCGCCTGCAGACGCAGTTCTTCGAGCGGGGCGCTCTGCTCGGCGGCGCGCACTTCTTCGCGCTTGACCGCGATGATCTTTTCGAGGATGTCACTCATGATGTTCGGAGGCAAAAAAACGGTGCTGGATCAGCGTTTGAACTGTTGCGTGAAGCGTACCAGTTCGTCGACTTTGGCGCGCGCGCGGCCGCTGGCGAGCGTTTCACGCGCGAGCGCTATGCCGTCGGCGATCGAGTCCGCGACGTTGGCGCAATAGAGCGCCGTGCCCGCGTTCAGCGCGACGATCTCGCGCGCGGTGCCAGCCTCGTTCGAGAGCGCGCCGAGCAGCATCGCCTTCGACTCGTCGGCGTTTTCGACCTTGAGCGAACGGTTCGAGACCATCTGCATGCCGAAGTCTTCGGGGTGGATCTCGTACTCGCGAATCTGGCCGTCCTTCAGTTCGCCGACGAGCGTGGCCGCGCCGAGCGAGACTTCGTCCATGCCGTCCTTGCCGTACACCACGCACACGTGTTTTGCGCCAAGCCGCTCCATTACGCGCACCTGGATGCCGACGAGGTCCGGATGAAACACGCCCATCAGCTGATTGGGCGCGCCGGCCGGATTCGTGAGCGGCCCGAGGATGTTGAAGATCGTGCGCACGCCCAACTCACGGCGCACGGCGGCGATGTTCTTCATCGCGGGATGGTGGTTGGGCGCGAACATGAAGCCCATGCCCGTTTCGGCGATCGAGGCGGCCACCTGGTCCGGCTGCAGGTCGATGTTCACGCCGAGCGCTTCGAGCACGTCCGCGCTGCCCGACTTGCTGGAGACGCCCCGGTTGCCGTGCTTCGCGACCTTCGCGCCGGCTGCCGCGACCACGAACATCGAAGCCGTGGAGATATTGAAGGTGTGCGAGCCGTCGCCGCCCGTGCCGACGATGTCGATGAAGTTCGAGTTGTCCTTCACCTCGACGTGCTTCGCGAACTCGCGCATCACCGTCGCGGCGGCGGTGATCTCGCCGATGGTTTCCTTCTTCACGCGCAGGCCGGTGATGATGGCGGCCGACAGCACGGGCGAAAGCTCGCCGCGCATGATGAGGCGCATGAGGTGGAGCATCTCGTCGTGAAAAATCTCGCGATGCTCGATCGTGCGCTGGAGCGCTTCCTGCGGGGTGATCATGATGTTCGTCTCCGTATCAAGCGCTTTTGGTTTGCTTCAGGAAATTCTCGAACAGCGCGTGGCCGTGCTCCGAGAGAATCGATTCCGGATGGAACTGCACGCCTTCCACCGCAAGCTCGCGGTGACGCACGCCCATGATTTCGCCGTCGTCGGTCCAGGCCGACACTTCGAGGCAGTCCGGCAGCGACTCGCGCTCGATGGCGAGCGAGTGATAACGCGTGACGTTGAAGTGCTTCGGCAGGTCGGCGAACACGCCTTTGCAGTCGGTTTCGATCTGGCTCACCTTGCCGTGCATGATGGTCTTTGCACGCACGACGCGCCCGCCGAACGCTTCGCCAATCGCCTGATGGCCGAGGCACACGCCGAGAATCGGCGTCTTGCCTGCGAATTCGCGCAGCACCTCGAGCGTGATGCCCGCGTGCTGCGGGTTGCTCGGTCCGGGTGAGAGGCAGATGCGCGCGGGGTTGAGCTTCGCGATTTCGTCGATGGTGATTTCGTCGTTGCGGTACGTGTGAACGTCTTCGCCGAGCTCGCCGAAGTACTGGACGATGTTGTAGGTAAACGAATCGTAGTTGTCGATCATGAGCAACATGGTCTTTTCTCCGCTCAGAAGTCGCTGTCGAGGCCGTCCTGCACCTGCTCGGCGGCGCGCAGCACGGCGCGCGCCTTGTTCTCGGTTTCCTGCCATTCGGACTCGGGCACCGAATCGGCAACCACGCCCGCGGCCGCCTGCACATACAGATTGCCGTTGTGGATGAGGCCGGTGCGGATCGCGATGGCCAGGTCCATCTCGCCGTTGAACGAAAGGTAGCCGACCGCGCCGCCGTAGAGCCCGCGCTTCACTGGCTCCAGTTCGTCGATCAGTTCCATCGCACGAACCTTCGGCGCGCCCGAGAGCGTGCCGGCCGGGAAGGTGGCGCGCAGGACGTCGAAATTGTTCATGCCGGGCTTGAGCTTGCCTTCCACCGAACTCACGATGTGCTGCACGTGCGAGTACTTCTCGATGATCATCTTGTCGGTGACGGCCACCGAGCCGATCTCGGCGATGCGGCCCACGTCGTTGCGCGCGAGGTCGATCAGCATGACGTGTTCGGCGATTTCCTTCGGGTCGTTGAGCAGTTCGGTCGCGAGTTCGGCGTCGCGCTCGGGCGTGTTGCCGCGCGGCCGCGTGCCCGCGAGCGGACGGATCGTCACGATGCGGTCCTCGCCGCGCTTTTCCTGGCGCACGAGAATTTCCGGCGACGCGCCCACCACGTGGAATTCGCCGAAGTTGTAGTAGTACATGTACGGCGACGGGTTGAGCGAGCGCAGCGCACGGTAGAGCGAGAGCGGATTGTCGCGATACGGCTTGCTGAGGCGCTGGCCCACTTGCACCTGCATCAGCTCGCCCGCCGCGATGTATTCCTTCGCCTTGCGCACGGCGGCAAGGTAATCGTCCTTCTTGAATTCGCGGAAGGTTTCGGTACGCACGCTCGCCGAGGTCACCGGCGGCTGCACGGTGGTGCGCAGGCGCTGCTTGAGTTCGCGCAGGCGGTGCTTCGCCTTGGTGTAGGCCTCGGGCGTTTGCGGATCGGCGTAGACGATCAGATACAGCTTGCCCGCGAGATTGTCGATGACCGCGACTTCTTCGGTCAGCAGCAACTGGATGTCGGGCAGGCCGAGGTCGTCGGTCGGGCAGGTATCGGCGAGCTTCTTCTCGATATAGCGCACCGCGTCGTAGCCGAAGTAGCCCGCGAGACCGCCGCAGAAACGCGGCAGGCCCGGACGCTGCGCGACCTTGAAACGCGCCTGGTACTTCGCGATGAATTCGAGCGGATCGCTGTCATGCGTCTCGATCACCTGGCCGTCGCGCACGACCTCCGAGACGCCGTTGCGCGTGCGGATCAGCGAGCGCGCCGGCAGGCCGATGAACGAGTAGCGCCCGAAGCGCTCGCCGCCCACCACGGACTCCAGCAGGAAAGAATTGGCGCCGCCGCGCTCCGGCTGCGCGAGCTTGAGATACAGCGAGAGCGGCGTTTCGAGATCGGCGAGCGCTTCGGCGATCAGCGGGATGCGGTTGTAGCCCTCGTTGGCGAGGGACTGAAATTCGAGTTCGGTCATGTTCCGATCCTGTTCGTGCTGCCAGTCGCGGCGGGTGCGGGCCCAGTGCGGCTCAAAACGGGGCGCGCGGTGAGCGCGAGGCGTTTGTTTTTGAGTGCTTGATGACCGCTGGCGCTCGCTCGTGCGGCCCGAGGTCGCGCTGATGATCAAGCGCTTGCCGGGCCGGCGTGCAGTACATCGACGGAAGGTGAAGCGTAGCCGCTCGCGCCTCGCGCACCTCGCCGCGAACGGCGAAACGACACACAAGGACAACGAAAGCCAACGGCCAGACCAGCCGACGGGTTACTGCAACAGTTTAGAGTCGAGACACGCGCGAGTGCGCAGCGAAGTAAAAAACGGTGCTGAAGACAATCTTCAGCGAACCTCGGGTGAGGTTAGCGCGACCAGCGACGCCAGGGCCAGGCTCCCCGGTCGATCGTGCTCAGACTCCGTTTTTTATTCAGAAACATGAGGATAGTTGACGTTCAGTTGAGAACTTAAGTCAGATCATTGTGCGCTGCGACCGCCTTGGCGGCGTCGAACAGCGAGGCAACTATACCATCCGATTCAATTTTTTGTACAGGTTGGCCGTGGTTGTAGCCGTAGGGCACCGTGAGCGTGGCCATGCCGGCCGCGCGGCCCGCAATCGCATCGTTCTCCGAATCGCCGATCGCCACCGCAGCCGTGGGCTTCACACCGAGGCGCTCGCAGGCCGTGAGCATCGGCAGCGGGTCGGGCTTCTTCTTCGCCAGACTGTCGCCGCCGATCACGACTTCGAAGTAGCGGGCCAGGCCGTATTGCTGCAGAAGCTCAACGGCGAAGCGGTGCGGTTTGTTGGTCACGCACGCGAGCTTGATGCCCTGGTCGCGCAGCGCAGCGAGGCCCGCTTCGACGTCCGGGTACAGATGCGTGTGGCGGCCGTTGATCTTCGCGTACTCATCCTGGTAGAGCGCGAGCGCTTCGTCGAAGCGCGCCTCCACGTTGTCCGCGGGAAAGCGCGGCGCGAGCACGCTGCGGATCAGGTGCTCCGAGCCCTTGCCCACGTACCCCATCACTTCCTCGCGCGTGGTTTCCTCGGCGTCGAGCTGCGCGAGCATGCCGTTCAGTCCGGCGGCGAAGTCGTCGGCGGTATCGACCATCGTGCCGTCGAGGTCGATCAGCGCCGCTTCGATGCGCGGCGCGGTGAACTTGGGGGCGTTCATTTTGCGTTTGCAGCGCTTGTTGCGGTCGCGAGCTGCGCGCGCATCTCGTCGATCACGGTCTTGTAGTCCGGCTTGCCGAAGATCGCCGAGCCTGCCACGAAGGTGTCCGCGCCAGCCGCCGCGATTTCGGCGATGTTGTCGACCTTCACGCCACCGTCCACTTCGAGGTGGATTTCGCGGCCCGTGCGCGCCGTGTAGGCGTCGATCTTCGCGCGCGCCTCGCGCAGCTTGTTGAGCGCCTCGGGAATGAACGACTGGCCGCCGAAGCCCGGATTCACCGACATGATGAGCACGAGGTCGAGCTTGTCCATCACGTGGTCGAGGTAGTTCAGCGGCGTGGCGGGGTTGAACACGAGGCCCGCCTTGCAGCCGTGGTCACGGATCAGCGAGAGCGTGCGGTCGATGTGGTCCGAGCCTTCCGGGTGGAAGCTGATGAGGTTCGCGCCGGCCTTGGCGAAATCGGGCACGATGCGGTCGACCGGGCGCACCATCAGATGCACGTCGATGGGCACGCTCACGTGCGGGCGGATTGCCTCGCACACCAGCGGGCCGATGGTGAGGTTCGGCACGTAATGGTTATCCATCACGTCGAAGTGGATCCAGTCGGCGCCGGCAGCGACGACGTTGCGGACTTCCTCGCCAAGACGCGCGAAGTCGGCGGAGAGAATGCTGGGGGCGATGCGGAATTGCGTCATGGCGGCAATCGGGAAACGGTCGGAAAAACCGTATTTTACCGTCAGTAGGAGAGCCTTTCGCGGCGGGTGCCGCGGGCCGCGCCGGGTTGCGGGTGCCCGTTGCATCAAGCAGAATGCCAAACCATGTGCCGCGCCTCGCGGCGCGCTCGCGAGCGCCTTGCCGCGCGGGCGTCTCAGTCAACGGACTCAGCAGCCGCACCCGGGCGAATGGAACAAGGATGAGCCAGTACGAATTCAGCGTGACGTCGCAGGTGCGCTACCTGCCCGAAGAATCGGACCCGGAGCGCCGGCAATATGCCTTCGCGTATACGCTGACCATTCGCAATACCGGTCAGGTGGGCGCCCAGCTGATCGCGCGCCACTGGGTGATCACCGACAGCGAAAATCACGTGCAGGAAGTGAAGGGGCTGGGCGTGGTTGGCCATCAGCCGCTTCTGAAGCCGGGCGAGCAGTTCGAGTACACGAGCTGGGCCGTGATTGCGACCCCGGTGGGCACCATGCGCGGCGAGTACTTCTGTGTCGCCGAGGACGCCGAGCGCTTCGAGGCGCCCGTACCCGAATTCGTGCTGCGCATGCCGCGCACACTGCATTGAACCGCCGCGGGAATTCGGGGTCTGCTAGTCCTGACGCCGATCGTCGCGCGCGGCTTGCTTCTTCCTGCCCGACGCGGTCCACACAACGATGAAAATCAGCAGGAACAGCGCAAGGAGCGCTTCCAGACCAAACATGAGCATCGGGTATTCGTCGAGCAGTTCTGACATGGCGGCATCCATCGAGAGCCAATATTGTAGGCGTGATTTTGACGTCGATTCCGGTCTCGATGTCCCGGTGATGCCGGGATTCACAAAGATGCGATATTGCGCGGGGTCGGCGCTTCGGCGTGGGAGGAGCCGCCTGGGCCTCCGGTTAGGCGGCTGGTTGGGCGCTGCTTCACTGGCGGCTTTGCTTGCCGCATGCGGCGGCCCGAGCTACGTGCACAACGTGCCGCCCAAGGGCACGCCCACGCTGCCCTCGCAGCTCGCCGCGCAACGCCTCACACCGGTCGGCTGGCAGCAGGTGCCGGGCTGGCAGGATGACTCGCTGATCGGCGTGACCGCGGCGCTGCGCGCGAACTGCACGCGCCTCGCGCGCGATCCTCGCTGGCAGCGCGCGTGCTCGGCGGCCTCGCAGCTCGACGACCTGGACGCCTCGAGCGCACGTACATTCTTCGAAACGTATTTCACGCCCTATCAGTTCGCCAACAACGACGGCACGCTCGACGGCCTCGTGACCGGCTACTACGAACCGCTGCTGCACGGTTCGCGCACGCGTCACGGCATCTATCAGACCGCGCTGTATCGCTGGCCGTCCGGCTATCGTCCGGGTGCCGCGATGCCGCCGCGCGCGCAGCTCGAACGTTCGGGCGTGCTGGGCGGCAACGAACTCGTGTGGGTGGACGATCCGATCGAAGCGTTCTTCCTGCAGGTGCAGGGCTCCGGGCGCGTCGTGATGGAAGACGGCAGCGTGATGCGCGTGGGCTTTGGCGGCACCAACAACCAGCCGTACAAATCGATCGGGCGCTGGCTGCTCGACCGCGGCGAACTCACGCCCGCGCAGGCGACCATGCAGGGCATCAAGGCATGGGCGCGCGCGAACCCGACGCGCGTGGACGCACTCCTCGACACCAATCCGCGCTTCGTGTTTTTCCGCGAGATGGCGGGCTCCGAAGGCGATGCGCAGGGCGGCGCGGATGGCCCGATCGGTGCGCTCGGCGTGCCGCTCACGCCGGAACGCTCGATTGCCGTCGATCCGTCGTCGATCCCGCTTGGCACGCCGGTGTTTCTTCAGACCACGCGCCCGCTCACGAATACGCCGCTCAACCGGCTCGTGTTCGCGCAGGACACGGGCACGGCGATCAAGGGCGGCGTGCGCGCCGACTACTTCTGGGGCCTCGGCGACGATGCCGGCGACCTGGCCGGCAAGATGAAGCAGGGCGGCCGCATGTGGCTGCTGTTCCCGAACTCGTGATCGTGGTGGCGCCTGCGCCGCGCACGTGAAGCGAAAAAGCCGGCGCTTGCCGGCTTTTTCTTTTGCTGCGCGCTGCGAGCCGCGGTTACTTCGGCCGCTTGTCGATGACTCGCCGGGCCTTGCCAACCGAGCGCTCAATGCCGTTCACTTCGAGCACGTTCACCTTGCATGTGACGCCGATCAGCGCCTTGATGTCATAAGCGAGCGCCTTGCTGGCCGCGTCGAGCGCGCCGTAATCGGGCGCGGTTTCCGGGCACGGTTCGCAGTTGAGCGACATCACGTCCATCGGACCTTCCTTCGTCAGGACGATCTGATAGTGCGGTGCGAGCGCCGGCTGCTTGAGCAGCAGTTCCTCGATCTGCGTGGGAAACACGTTCACGCCGCGGATGATCAACATGTCGTCCGAGCGGCCCGTGATCTTTTCCATGCGGCGCATGGTGCGCGCCGTACCGGGCAAGAGACGCGTGAGGTCGCGCGTGCGGTAACGGACGATGGGCAGCGCTTCCTTCGTGAGCGAGGTGAAGACGAGCTCGCCCAATTCGCCGTCGGGCAGCACTTCGCCGGTTTCCGGGTCGATGATCTCGGGGTAGAAGTGGTCTTCCCAGATCGTCGGGCCGTCTTTCGTCTCCGCGCACTCCGAGGCGACGCCCGGGCCCATCACTTCCGAAAGACCGTAGATGTCGACGGCCGTGATGCCCATGCGCTGCTCGATGGCCTTGCGCATTTCATTGGTCCACGGCTCCGCGCCGAAGATGCCGATGCGCAACGAACAGGTGGCCGGATCAATGCCCTGGCGCTCCATTTCGTCGGCGATGGCGAGCATGTAGCTCGGCGTGACCATGATGATGTCGGGACGGAAGTCCTGGATCAGCTGGACCTGCTTCTCGGTCTGGCCGCCGCCAAACGGAATGACGGTGAGACCCGCGCGCTCCGCGCCGTAGTGCGCGCCAAGGCCGCCCGTAAAGAGTCCATAGCCATAGCTGATGTGCACCTTGTCGCCGCGCCTGGCGCCCGCTGCGCGCACCGAACGCGCGACGAGGTTCGCCCAGGTGTCGATGTCGCGCGCCGTGTAGGCCACTACGGTCGGCTTGCCCGTCGTACCCGACGACGCATGGATGCGCGAAATCTGGTCTTGCGGCACCGCGAACATGCCGAAGGGATAGTTGTCGCGCAGATCCTTCTTCGTAGTGAACGGGAAGCGCGCGAGGTCGGCGAGCGACTGCACCTGGGACGGATGCACGCCCGCTTCGTCGAATTTGCGGCGATAGACCGGCGAATTCTCGTAAGCGTGGTTCAGCGACCATTTCAGACGCTCGAGCTGCAGAGCAGCAAGCTCGTCGCGGCTCGCCTTTTCGATGGGTTCGAGCGACAGCGTGGTACTCATGGGTGTCTCCTGGATCTTAAGAACTTTACTCGTGACGCGTGCGGAATCGAGAAGGGGAAACCCGCTTCACGTTGCGACTGGAATGACATTGCCGCGAATCTGCGCGGACTTGCCTCGGAAAAGCGCGACGGTTTCGCCTGCCCGGTTCGTCACGCGGATGTCGTAGACCCCGTTGCGTCCCGATAGCACCTGTTCGACGGCTTCGGCGGTCAACACCTCGTCGCGCAGGACCGGACGCAGGAACTCGATCGAGCAGCCGGCCGCTACGGTGTTGATGTTGTATGAATTGCACGCGAAGGCGAACGCCGAATCCGCGAGCGAGAAAATCATCCCGCCGTGGCAGGTCTGATGGCCGTTGAGGAACTCGGGCCGCACGGCCATGCGCAGGCGCGCGTAACCAGCGCGCACTTCGAGGAGTTCCATACCGAGCGCGCGAGTGCAGCCGTCGGATTCGTACATCGCTTGCGCGGCCGCGCGAGCGAGTTCGTCGGGCGACAAGCTGTTGTCCTCCGGAAGTTGCGAAACTTGCGTGGACATCTCAGCGGCCCTCGAAATGTGGTGCGCGTTTTTCGATGAAGGCCTGGACGCCTTCCGCGTAGTCGTACGAAGCGCCCAGTTCGCGCTGCAGATCGCGTTCGAGATCGAGTTGCTGGTCGAGCGAGTTCGTGGCCGAGGCGCGCAGCGCTTCGCGCGTGGCAACGATGGCGCGCGTGGGTTGCTGCGCGAGGCGCGCGGCGAGCGCGCCGGCCGTTTGCGCGAGTTCCGCGTCGTCGGTCACTTGCCAGACGAGGCCCCAGCTTTCCGCCTTTTCCGCGCTCAGCTTTTCGCCGGTCATGGCGAGCCCGAGCGCGCGCGCCATGCCCACGCGCCTGGGCAGGAACCACGTGCCCCCAGAATCGGGCACGAGGCCGATCTTCACGAACGCCTGGATGAAGCTTGCCGAGCGTGCGGCGAGCACGAGATCGCAGGCGAGGGCGAGATTGGCGCCAGCGCCGGCCGCGGTGCCGTTGACGGCGGCGATCACGGGCATCGGCAGCGCCTGCAGGCGCTTGATCAGCGGATTGAAATGCTCATCGATGAGGTCGCCGAGATCGGTCATCGCACCTGGCGTGAAGTCGAGATCGGCGAGATCCTGGCCCGCGCAGAAGCCGCGGCCCGCGCCCGTCAGCACAAGGGCCCGCGCGCCGGCTGCCGCGACCTCGTCGAGCGCTGCGACAAGCTCGCGGTGCATGGCGCGCGTAAAGCTGTTGAGCTTGTCCGGGCGGTTCAGCGTAATCGTGGCCACCCGGGTGGATGCGTCGATTTCGACGCGGATCGCATCGTAGGGCATCGGTTGTCTCCTTGTCGACCAGAGTTAGCGCTTCAGCGCTTACTCTGGTCCCATGCAAAGCTGTCTGAGACCGCCGAACGCATCGCCCGGCGGCCGGTCGATACTGCGTGCGTTATGCCTCGACGCGTTCGATTGCGAGGGCGATACCCTGGCCGACGCCGATGCACATCGTACAAAGTGCGAAGCGTCCGTTCGTGCGCTCCAGCTGATGGAGCGCCGTCGTCACGAGACGCGCGCCCGAAGCGCCGAGCGGGTGGCCCAGTGCAATCGCGCCGCCATTCGGGTTCACGCGCGGATCGTCGTCGGCAATGCCGAGTGCGCGCAGCACGGCGAGACCTTGCGAGGCGAATGCCTCGTTAAGCTCGATTACGTCGAACTGATCCAGCGTCATGCCGAGCTGCTTGAGCAGCTTTTGCGTAGCGGGCGCCGGGCCGATGCCCATGATGCGCGGTGCGACGCCGGCGGTCGCCATGCCCAGCACGCGCGCGCGGCGCCGCAGGCCATACTGCTTTGCGGTCTCCTCATTGGCGAGCAGCAGCGCGCAGGCGCCGTCGTTGACGCCCGAGGCGTTGCCCGCCGTGACCGTGCCGTCCGGCTTCACGACGCCCTTGAGCTTGCCGAGCGATTCGAGCGAAGTCTCGCGCGGGTGCTCGTCGAGCGTCACGCGCACGGGGTCACCCTTCTTTTGCGCAATTTCGACCGCGACGATTTCCTGCGCAAGCGTGCCGTCCTTCTGCGCGCGGGCCGCTTTGCGCTGGCTGCGCAGCGCGAACGCGTCCTGATCGGCGCGATTGATCCTGAATTCTTCCGCGACGTTTTCCGCCGTTTCCGGCATCGAATCGACACCGTACTGCTGCTTCATCAGCTTGTTGACGAAGCGCCAGCCAATGGTCGTGTCGTAGATGGCCGCTTCGCGCGAAAACGCCGAAGCCGCCTTGCCCATGACGAACGGCGCGCGCGTCATGCTTTCCACGCCGCCTGCGATCATGAGGCGCGCCTCGCCTGCCTTGATCGCGCGCGCCGCACTGCCGACGGCGTCGAGGCCCGAGCCGCACAGGCGGTTGAGTGTGCCGCCCGGCGCGTCGGTCGGCAGGCCCGCGAGCAGCGCGGCCATGCGCGCGACGTTGCGGTTGTCTTCGCCGGCCTGGTTGGCGCAGCCGTAGAGCACGTCGTCGAGCGCGCTCCAGTCCACGCCGGGATTGCGCTCGACGAGCGCGCGGATGGGGACCGCGGCGAGGTCGTCTGCGCGGACGTCCTTGAGGGCGCCGCCGTAGCGGCCGAACGGGGTGCGAATCGCGTCGCAGATATAGGCTTCGGTCATCTCGGGTTCCTGGGGCGCGAGCGCGAAAGTGCGCTCACGCATTGCATGCTAGAGGGATGGGCAATCGGGCGCCATTCGGCTGAGCGGCATGGGCCGATCAGCTGGCAACTGCGGGGACCGCTTTCGGTTCGATGTGAACACGGCTCTGAACCACGCGGAAGCGGTTCGCCACGAAGGCGGCGTCGGCGAGCGCGGCGTTTGCCGCGGGGTTCGCGCCGGTGCCGTGGAAGTCCGAGAACGCCGCCGACTGGTTCACGAACACGCCGCCCGTGAGGTTGATCGAGAGCGCCACACCGCCGGTGATGGCGGCTTCGTGCGCGGCTTCGATCACGGCGTCGTCCGTGCTGTAGACGGAAAGCGTGAGCGCGCCGTGGTCGCGCGCGGTCTCGCCGGCCAGCTTCAGCGACTGGGCCGTCGAATCCGTGGCGATCACGAACGAGATCGGGCCGAACCATTCTCGCGTGAACTGGGCGGCGTCGCGGGCTGCGTCGAGCGAGAGCACGAGCGGTGTGCGCACGCGTGCGCCGGCGAACTGCGGGTGTTCGAGCGTCTGGCTGTCGGCGAGCACGATGCCGAGCTTGCGGGCTTCGTCGATGCGAGCCGTCACGCCTTCGTTCTGGATCGCGCCGAGCACTTCGACGGCACGCGCCGGATCGGCGACGAACTTCTGCACGGCGCCGGCAATTGCCTGGGCGACGGCCTCGAAGCTCACCAGGCCTTCAGCGGTGCGGATGCCGTCGCGCGGCACATAGATGTTCTGCGGGGCGGTGCACATCTGGCCCGAATAAAGGGACAGCGAGAACGCAATGTTGCGGGCGACGGCTTTCAAATCGTCCGCGGAGTCGATCACGATCTGGTTCACGCCGGCCTTTTCCGTGTAGACCTGCGCCTGATGCGCATTGTGCTCGAGCCAGTCGCCGTTTTGCGTGCTGCCCGTGAAGTCGATCAGTTTGATCTCGGGGCGCAGTGCGAGCTGCTGCACGAGTGCGCCGTCGTTGGGATCGGTGGCGAGCAGCGTCACGACGTTCGGATCGAAGCCGGCTTCGCGCAGCACGTCACGCGCAATGCGCACGGTGATCGCGAGCGGCAGGATTGCGCCCGGGTGCGGCTTGACGATGGCCGTGTTGCCCGTCGCCAGATCGGCGAAAAGGCCGGGGTAGCCGTTCCAGGTCGGGAACGTGCAGCAGCCGAGCACGAGGCCGGTGCCGCGCGGCACGATGGTGAAGCGCTTTTGCATCGCGAGGGGCGGGTTCTTGCCCTGCGGCTTTTCCCAGTGCGCGTCGGCGGGAATGCGGCGCAGCTGGTCGTAGGCGTAGGCGACGGCTTCCAGCGCGCGGTCCTGAGCGTGGGGGCCGCCGGCCTGGAAGGCCATCATGAACGCCTGGCCGGTCGTGTGCATCACGCTGAAGGCGATCTCGAAGCTCGCGCGGTTCAAGCGCTCGAGGATCTCGAGGCTCACACCTGCCCATGCTTGCGGGCCGGCGGCGCGCCAGTCGCGCTGGGCTTGCTGCGCGGCTTCGATCAACTGGTCCGGCGTCGACTTCGGATAGCGCGCGCCGAGCGCAAAGCCAAACGGCGAGGCCTCGCTGCCGACGGTTTCGCCCGTCGACGGCTGGTCGAGTTCGAAGGTGCGATTCAGGTGGGCCTTGAACGCGCCTTCGCCATCTGCGCTAGCGGTTTCCCCGTACACTTTGGGGCTAGGCATTTCGGCGAACGGGCTCCAGTAGCCGCGGGTCTCGATGGCGGCAAGCGCTTTTTGAAGCGCGTCCTCATGCTTGGCGAACAGCGAATGTGTCATGGCTCAACGTGGATTGAGAGGTTGGACAGGGCCCGTGTCAATTAATTGACCGACCGGTTGGTTGGCCAATGTTAGCATTAGTCAAAGTTCGGCGTAAAAAATTTTTTTGGGGACTTTCTTTTGATGGAAGGAGAAGTTATGGGGTACGAAAACATCCTGGTCGAGACGCGAGGCAAGGTCGGCCTGATCACGCTGAACCGGCCAAAGGCGCTCAATGCGCTAAACGATGCGCTCATGGACGAACTGGGCGCGGCACTCAAGGCGTTCGACGCCGATGAGGGCGTTGGCGCGATCGTCATCACCGGTAGCGAAAAGGCGTTCGCCGCGGGCGCGGACATCGGGATGATGGCGAGCTACACCTTCATGGACGTGTACAAAGGCGACTACATCACGCGCAACTGGGAAACGATCCGCTCGATTCGCAAGCCGATCATCGCGGCGGTCGCGGGCTTCGCGCTCGGCGGCGGCTGCGAACTGGCCATGATGTGCGACATGATCTTCGCCGCCGATACGGCGAAGTTTGGTCAGCCTGAGATCAAGCTGGGCGTGATTCCGGGCGCGGGTGGTACGCAGCGGTTGCCGCGCGCGGTGTCAAAAGCGAAGGCGATGGACCTGTGCCTGACTGCGCGGATGATGGGCGCGGAAGAGGCGGAGCGCGCCGGGCTCGTATCACGTGTGATTCCTGCGGCAGAGTTGCTGAACGAAACGCTGGCCGCGGCGGCGACCATCTGCGAATTCTCGTTGCCCGCCGTGATGATGGCGAAGGAGTCGGTGAATCGCGCCTACGAGACGACGCTGGCTGAAGGCGTGCACTTCGAGCGCCGGCTGTTCCATTCGCTCTTCGCTTCGGATGATCAAAAGGAAGGGATGGCGGCCTTCGTCGAGAAGCGCAAGCCCGCGTTCAAGAACAAGTAATTGCCTGGGAAATTCGATCGCCGGGAACGGCGATCGAAATTATTTTCGCCACCCCTTGCACGGCGCCGGCGGAGGCGATAAGATTCGCCCCCTTCGCAGTTCGATGTCTCTGACATCAGGGCAGCGAAGGCCGCCGCGGAAACCGGCGGACGCAGGAGTCGGCAGCTTTTTTAAGCGGTGAGCGAAAAAAAGGGGTTGACGAAGCGAAAAAGATTCTTCATAATTTCGTTTCTCTGCTGCTGACGCAGCAACGCAGAAAGAAGCCGGTAGTTGAGTGGTTGTCTGAACGAAACTGCGCGGCGACTTCGCGAACGCTCTTTAAAAATTTACAGCCGATAAGTGTGGGCGCTTGATGCGGTGGCGGCCTGATGTGGTTCTTCGGAGCGATATCGGGAGCAGCAAAAGTATCAAGAGTCTCACACTAAAGTAAGTCAGGTTTTTGAATTTATTCAGAACCTGTCAGCTTTGAGTGAGCGACCGGTCTCGAGAGAGACCGAAAACAGTAACAGGTATTGAACTGAAGAGTTTGATCCTGGCTCAGATTGAACGCTGGCGGCATGCCTTACACATGCAAGTCGAACGGCAGCGCGGGAGCAATCCTGGCGGCGAGT
>NZ_JAPMAL010000054.1:0-30537 GCF_026343935.1 Paraburkholderia sp. CNPSo 3076
GTCGATGGATGGCAAAGGCGCCTGGCGCGACAACGTATTCGTCGAGCGCGTGTGGCGCAGCATCAAGTACGAAGAGATTTATTTGAGAGCCTACGAGTCGGTCAGCCACGCCCGGCGCTCCATTGGCCAATACATTGAGCTGTACAACCGCAAACGTCCTCATTCGAGCCTGGCGGATCAGACGCCCGATGAGGCATACTTCGCGACGCTGCCAGCGATCAAATCGGCAGCATGATCGCCCCGGACGTTCCACTTAAAAATCTCGGGACCTTGTCCGAACAAGCGGTGCCACCTCTGTCCGACACCGTGTTCGCCGGCTATGCCGTGGAAACGCGTGCCGATCAGGACCGGTTGCTCAAAGCCCTCGTCGAGCCCGAACTCCTCGTGCTTGACGATCTGTTCCTCGCCAAACGCATTCCCGATGCCGCGGCCGAACTGCTGCAGACCCTCGTCCATCAACGCTACAAGCAACGCCGCAGCATCCTCGTCACGTCCAACCGCGTCGTCCAGGACTGGGGGCGCTACCTTCGCGACAGCACCATGGCTTCGACGATCCTTGACCGTCTGCTGCATCGCTCCAAACTTCTCGAGTTTGAAGGCAAGAGCTATCGTCTCCGTGAAGCCGCTGCCAGGCTTGCCGTCACTGAGGAATCCGACGCATAATCCGCTCGTCCTGCCTGGGGGAATTTAGCCGCCCACAAGTGGAGGAGTTTGAACTGCCCATCGGGGAGGTTCCTGCAGATCTCACAACACCATTTTGGCCTCAAAGCTCTGCCGCACAAGGCTCTCTGAATTGTTCAGGTTCGACCAATTAGACGACAAAAACGGGTGCACAGGTGCCGGGATGGCTCCCGCTCATCCAGCTACGGCGTCAGATACAGTTTGTCCGGAACCTCACATCTCCTACATCCGTCGGCCCGATTGGAAGAAATACATCACACCACATCGAGATGACCTGGCTCCGTTGGCAGAGTCGTAGCCGCACGCAGCGCCAGCGACCTACAGTCGTACGCGTACCCCGTGCACAGGCTCACCGGACGGCCACCGCGCAAACCTGCTGCGATCTGGTTGAGCGCTTACCGCCTCATATCGCAAAACTCACACCATCGCAGGGCATTGAGTTCGACTGCGGCCGCGCTTGGAACCCTTACCGATCGACGCATGGCGGTGTTGGCTCAAGTTTTGCTTTTGCTTTTCGCGGGACCATTACGGGTGGATTGAATGACGACTGAACACGAAATCAAATCTCACGGCGCTGCTGTCTCAGCTGGCGTTTTTGCGCGCGCGCCCCACACGGTTGCGGAGCCTGCGCGTGCAACGGACCTGCGACCCTTGTCTGGACGGATCACGGGGGACTGCGTACACGCAGGAGGAATGCCGCCACCTCGCGTTCGAATGGATCGCGCCAACGTACATCGCGCTCGTCGAGCGTGGCTTACTGAGAGTCGTCGCGCGAGGCAGTTGTGCACGGCAATGGGCGGAGTGCATGGAGTCGACTGGATTACGGCTGGGCCGTGCGAGGGCAGGCGCATCGCATTCTATCGGGCAACACCTACGGAGGCGGCATGACCTGCATTGTGGCGCTGACGGATGGCAGGAAGGTCTGCATGGGTGCCGATTCGGCTGGAGCAAATGGTTGGTCCATGAGCACGCGCGCCGACCCCAAGATTTATCGGGTGGGGCCGTTCCTGATCGGCTTCACGTCGTCCTTCAGGATGGGGCAGCTTCTCGGCCATAATCTGACCGTCGCGCCGCGCCCTGAAGGTACGGATGTGCTGGTCTTCATGTGCACGACGTTCGTTGAAGCGGTACGCGCTTGCTTTACCCGAGGTGGATTCGCACGCAAGGACAGCGAACGGGAATCGGCTGGCACTTTTCTGGTCGGGTACGAGGGGCGCATTTTCCGGATTGGCGACGACTATCAGGTTGGCGAAAACGCCGTGAACTTCGATGCCTGTGGTAGCGGCGAACAGGTGGCGCTGGGCTCGCTACATACCACCGCCGGAATGCCGATGCGGCCAGAAATCAGACTCGAACGCGCCCTGGCTGCGGCGGCCGAATTTTCAATGGGAGTCCGTGGCCCGTTCCGGATAGAAGTGCTGGACGGCCAGACCGCTCAACGGTCGAACGACGAAGCGGTAAGCGACGTTTGATCTAGCAGCCGCTCACTGGCGACGAATGGGTGGTGGTCGAGTCGCTCTTCGGCCCGCAGACACGTGGCCCTGCCGTCCGCGCGTCGCCAGTCTGCGGGCTGAACGCCATCCTGCATGTGCTCACCAAGAAATGCCGGTGGGTGCATCTGCCGCAGCACCTCGGCTACCCGTCCCACATTGCCGTCCGGCATAACTCCAGGCGCTGGCAGCAGAAGGGCACGATGGACGTCGTGGTTGCGGCTCTGGCGCAGCACGGTCGCGTACTGAGGCCGGCCACGCCCCAGAATGAGATCGGTGTAGACGTCGCGCTCGGCGGGAAGGACAAAACGGTAATCACGCCGCGGTACGACAACGACTTCGCCGAACACCGGGTAGTTCTCCAGGAAGATCAAAGCGGGAAAACTGAAAGTGGATGAAAGCAACAACGTCTTCAATTATTTTGGAATGCGTAGTATTCCGTCACAGATTTTCTGTGTGAACGGAAAGGAATACTACGGATTGGCCGGGACGTCTTCTTTAAGGTTGAAGGACGAATGCCGGGCTTGCACGTGTTCATGGCCGGGAATGTGCGACGGGCGTTGTGGCGGAGAACGCGCGGCGCGAGTCATACGCGGCGCTTCCCATGCCGCGCATGACCAACACCTACATGTTCAATGGCGACCAGGATCGGCAGGAAACTATCGAGTCGGTGAAGAACGGCCTGTACGCGGTGAATCCCGGCGGCGGCCAGGTCGACATCACGAACGGTAAGTTTGTGCTCTCGGCGTCCGAGGCGTACATGATCGGGAACGGCAAGATCACCGGCCCGGTGAAGGGCGCGCCGCTGATTTGCAGCGGTCCTGAACCGGTGAAGTACGTGAGCATGATCGGCAACGACATGTCGCTCGACACGGGCGTCGGCGTTTGCGGCAACGAAGGCCTGCGCGTACCGGTCGGCGGCGTTGTTGCCTGAATACAGAGGAATTTCCATGCTGCCTACCGCAACGATTCAGGATCCGAAGGACTACAGCATCAACGGCCGATTCGTCCGGCGCTTCCTCCGATTGGCGCGTCCGTATTGGACGCGCCCGCGCGCGTGGCGTTCATGGCTCGTGTTGGGCGCATGTACTGCCTTTTCGATCGTGGACACTGCACTCGGTGCCAAGCTGTCGTTTCTCACCAGAGAGATGAGCGATGCACTGGTATCGCGCCACGCGGTGTCCTACTGGCACCTGTTCACCCTTTTTACGTTGGTGGGCCTGGTCATCAATGGCGGCGTGGTTAGCCTGTTTTTCAACTTCGTGGTGAGTCGGTTGACTTTCCACTGGTGGGCGTGGCTGACACGCGACCTGGTGCGGCGTTATCTGAATGGCCGTGTGTATTTTCGTATCGAGCAGGACAACGATGTCGATAATATTGACCAGCGAATCCAGCAGGAAGTCGGGCCGTTCTGCAGCATGGCCGTAACGTTGCCGTGGGTGTTGCTACACGCGGGATCTGGATTGGCGGTTCAGGGCTGGATCCTCAAATCGATTGCGCCAGCGTTATTTTACGGTGTGCTCGCCTATGGTGCCGCGACCACGGTCATTACGTGGTGGCTGTACCGCCCGTTTATTCGCCTGCAGTTCGAATCGACCGTGGCGCAAGCCGATCTGCGCTTTGGCATCCTGCATGTACGGAACTACGCCGAAACCATTGCTCTGTATCGCGGCGAACAGGCAGAGGGCACGAGCATCGGGAAACGCTTGCAACGGGCGGTTCGTATCGCAGTGGCGACCTTGCAATATCAATTCGTCATGAATGCCGCAGAGGCCGGTCTCGGCTTGATCTGGACCGTATTGCTGGTGCTGGCCCTCGTGCCATTGTATTTCAGTGGAAAAACTACATTTGGAACGATTACTCAGGGTGTCGCTTCTGCAGAGCTGCTGCGGGGCGCGATCCAGCGACTGACAGGATTCGTGCCCACATTTGCAACGGCGGCGCCTCACGTGGTACGGCTAGCGCAGATCGTCGAGAAAGTACAGGCAGTCGAGCGGGAAGGCGCTGGTCGGGACAACACGATCACGCTTCGTCGTGGCCAATCCATCCGGTTCGATCGTCTCACCGTCGAGACGCCCGGACGGGAACGCACGCTGTTGCGGGACCTGTGCCTGACGCTTTTCGCTGGCGAGCACCTGCTGATTATGGGGCAGACCGGAGTCGGTAAAAGCTCATTGTTGCGGGCGATGGCGGGGCTGTGGCGCGCGGGTAACGGCACGATTACGATGCCGGACTCCGATGAAGTGCTGTTCTTGCCACAACGGCCGTACATGCTACTGGGTAGCTTGCGCGAGCAGATCCTGTATCCGGCGACAACCCGGGCGTTCACCGACAGCGAACTCCAGGCATTCCTGGTCGAGGTATCACTGCCTGATCTTGCTGCCCGGCATGGTGGCTTTGATAGTGTCATCGATTGGTCGCGCGTGCTGTCACTCGGCGAGCAGCAACGGATAGGCTTCGCGCGTGCACTGGCTGCCCAGGCGCGTTACGTTTGCCTGGACGAAGCGACGAGTGCGGTCGACGTGGCAACGGAAGCGCGGCTGTACCGGGTGCTCGCCCTGCGCGGCATGACCTGCGTGAGTGTCGGGCATCGACCGTCGTTGCTCGCGTATCACACCTTGGTGCTGGAGCTGCAACCGGATGGGAATGTGCGTTTGGTCACCGTCGACCAAAGCCGAGAAAAGGTGGGGCGCCTGAGCGACGCGGACATCCTTTGAGCGCTGCTTTTGAAAGACGTTCGTTGTCCTGAATCAACCATCGATATGACTGTGACGAATATGAATAGGTTGAACGGCTCGTGCATACGCAGGAACAACTGTTGGTGTTCCCAAACGCCGCTAGCAGCGTTCACAGAGTTGCTTGGCCGAGGAAGAGGCGCGCGTGACACGCGGCACGTTTACCGTGCGTTGCGTCCTGTACAGCGCCCCGTCGCGGCTGATCGGTCATCGTCTGAAGGTACGCCTCTACAGTGATCGGCTCGATTGCTATCTGTCCGGCGCGCTCGTGCACAGCACGGCGAGAGTCACACACACACAAGCAAACGGCGCGGTCGCGGCATCGACTACCGGCACTTCATCGACTCGCTCAAACGCAAGCCGCAGGGGCGTTGTCACGTTAAGGTATTCGAGACGCAAGTTCGCACAGGACGTACATTTGCTCAGAAATCGGACGGATCTTGGGTGAGCCCAGTGAAGCGATGCCACCCGGCAAAGCGTGCGGCGAGCTGATTGCGATAGAGTGATGCACGCAGTAAATGTCGCTTGAGCGCGAAGTGCTGGCGAATTGGTCCGAAGCTCGATAAGAACGCTTGTGTGCGATCAGGATCGCGGAAACCACGCATCCGGCGTTCGCGCTCACGCGTGGGTTGATGGCTATTTTCGGCGCGGTTGTTCACCCGAGCACTGGCTTTGACGAATACGTGTTTGATGTTTGCCAGTTCGGGAATTTCGGCCTTCGCGGCCTGATAGCTGCGCAACTCATCGGTGACAATCCTTCGCGGCGCGTCGGGACAGGCGGCCAGCACGCGTTTGAAGAAGCGCTTTGCTGCGGCCTTGTCGCGACGTTTCTGCAGCAGGATGTCGAGTTCGGCACCGTGCTGGTCGACTGCCCGCCAGAGCAGATAAGGCTCACCGCGCAACGTAACGAAGACTTCGTCAAGATGCCATGTGCTGCCAGGTTTGCGGCGAGCAGCTTTGACGCGATGTGCGAAGCCCGCGCCGAATTTGTCGCACCAGCGGCGGATCGTCTCGTAACTGACGATGACACCGCGCTCGAACAGCAGTTCTTCAATATCACGCAGGCTGAGTTGGAACCGGAAGTACCCGACACCAGGCCTTGCCACGCGCGGATCGCCGCGCGTGGCGCGAGCCCGTCGATTCCGCCGCGCGAGGGAGCGAAGCCGTGGCCAGATCGCACGCCTGGCGCCGCCTGGCGCAATGCAGCTATTGCCGCTATCGAAGGAAGCAGCAGGCGCGAATGGAAGCAGGCGACCGGCTACCACCGGCGATCGCTCGCTGAGACCTTGATGTACCGGCTCAAGGTACTCACGGGCTCCAGTATGTGGGCGCGCGCGACTGGCTCGCAAGCCACCGAGGTGTCGATCCGTGCGGGTGTACTCAATCGCATGGGAGCCCTCGCTCGCCCGCAGTCCGTCCGTATCGCCTGAGATTGAGAGCACAGAGGTCATGTCGTCTTTACGCCTGATTTTTGCAACAATGCCGCTTGCATCGCAAGACAGGCGTCGATATCGGAACCAGAACCAGAGGGTGCGCTTGCAGCCACGCCCCTGTCAGGCAACGCGCTCGCGTTTAACGTGCAGAAAACTGCCGCCTTATGATCTCCGTCATCCGCTCGATATGCGTTAGCAATTCGGGCACCGCCGTCGCCTCCCAAAAGCGTCTTCTAAGCGCGGGGCCAATATAAAAGAGCGATGGATTGCTACAGCCATTGACTCGAACCACGCGGTAAGACTCATCAACACACAACCCCGCCCAGTCAAATTTTGCAATCCCGTCGCGCCGTAACTGATCAAAAAGGGAATCACGCGCGTGTACTATCGGCCGATGTAAGCGATCTGCATGCGGTCCTGTATCTGACGCTATAGCTGGATGAGCGGGAGCCATCCCGGCACCGGTGCAATTCACGAAGTACGATGCGCGCACAACGCGCGAGCCCGTTGCTTCGCGCGGGCGAATAGCCAGCAGCAGCCCGTCGCCATGTGCGCTGATTGTCTCGATTCGCCCCCCCATAAGCGAGAGACGCCCACTCATCGTGAGTGACGCGACAAGCGCTGCCGTGGAAGCTGGCTGTCGGTGACGATGTGTGTCCCAGTAAGGCGCAATATGGCGCACGAAAGCGCGCCGGTCGGCCTCAGACCAGTTTGACCAGATCTGCGGTACCACAGGACGCAGGCTGTCGATCACCTCACGCCAGTCACCGCCCCTCGCGCGATGTTCAGCAATGACTTTGCGTACGACGGTGATGCAATGCCTAGGGCCGGCAGTCAGTTGATCGAGAAGCGCCCGCCGCGCTTGTGGCTGAAGTTTCGGGGGTGACTGGCAGTGGTGTTGGGGCAACAAACCACGGCGGGACATAAGAGTGAAGCGCAACTTTTCGCTGCGCCGGTGCAACGCGTACACAACGTCGAGTGCCGTCAGACCAGACCCACACATGAAGAAATGGCTGTCATTCGGCACGGCCCCCAGTTTAACTGCGTCCCAGGGATTTGCGAGTAAACGCTGATCGAGTGAAGCGCCACCGGTCACTGGTACAGTGATGGAGCCGCGGCCATCGCTGTGCCCGGTCGCAAGGATGATCTGATCGGCAAAAATCTCCACACCCGTGTGCAAGTGAACCTTCGTTCGGCCATCCTCTGCCGGCACCAGCGCGACGGCGTATCCGTCGTGTTGAGAAAACTGATGCCTCCCGGAATTTTCGCCGGCTTGTTTTAGCAGATGCGCAAGATAATCACCGTACCAGGCGCGTGGCAGGAAATCATCGGGTTCCGCAGACCGGCCCCGCAGTCGGCAATAATCAACAAAGCCGTTGCCGTTGTCCCGCTCAACACTGAGGGCCCGTGCGGGGGCGTTCAGGAGCCAGCCCTCTTCGTCCGACCGATAAGCAATACCGCGCGCAACGCTATAGCTGTCATCGACCAGTGCGATCGACAGGGGCTTTGCGCTCTGATCCGATAGTAGCCATGTGGCCGTCATCGTGCCGCAAAAGCCCGCACCCACTATCACGATCGATACAGTCATTGCCACGGCTCCGATGGTTGTTAGTATCCGCTCCCGCAGAAAATTAATTTTGACATTCAAATGGATATTCGCTCCGATAGCGTCGCTTGCATCGGGGCACGTCAGGAAAGTTCTCTTTCCGGCGCGGATAGTCGGAAGCTGTGCCGCGCGTCCAGGAAGCGACTATGCGGTATCTCGCCTCAAGCTACAAAATCGATTGTTTGGATAACACTGATTCGCATCGCAAATGAACGTGAGCGAACGACTGGTATGACGATGGCTTCGCCAAATCCAGTAGGGAGATCCCATCGCGACAAGAACAGCAACATCGAACAGTTGCAAAGACCGTCAGGAACCATAGTCGCTTGGCTTTGTCCGGATGGGTACGAGTTCCCGTGCTATGGACGCGACTATGCATTTTTGACGCAAACCGGTTTGCCGAAGGCGTTCCACCGGTTCAGCAGGTTGGCGATGATTACGCCTCTGGTGTCGATTGGGGAGTTGAAGAGGACTTAGAGTTTGCTAGTCTGGGCAGACGACGGGCAAACGGAAAACGCGGTCGGGCCGGCCCGGCAGCCCGGCTTACAAACCTAACAAAGCTAGCCCTGCCGAACGTCCCGCGTGGGGGTAGCGAAGCCTTCGCGCGCCGCGCCTAAAATATCCGTCATCGGACAAATCTGCGGCCGCATCGCACACACAGACGCAAGGCCGGCATGAACGGGAAGCTCACAGGCGGACGGGAGCCACCATGCGGCACAAGAGGCGGCTTTGCTCGAGCATAATTTAACATAAATATATGTCGAATTTTAACTTAATTCGTACGCTTACGTGTTTAGTGAAAATATTCGATCTACTTATCTTTTTGAACATCAAACCTGTAGCACCTCCGCCCCCGATACCGAATGCGGAAAGAAAGATTACGATGTCAGACGGTCGAGCATCCATTCTGAACCCTGAAATTCAGGATGGGAGCCGCATATTTCTAGACGAGGACACTTCAGAATGTGCGAACCGAGATGAGCCTGAACGTGCTGGCATATAACATGAAGCGGGCGATCAAAATCCTCGGAGCGTGAGCCATGAAAAATCGCGAGCTTCGATTGCTCCAATCGCACGCTGTATCGCTCGACGCGAGCGCTCGAAGAGCGTTTTCACACAGTCTCGACCCGCTCTTCGACTTTCCCGCACACCAACGACCGTTCTCATCAAAAACCCTTCAGTTTGAAGCCATATACCGTGGCATTTCCGCCACGTACGGCGTCGCGCCCTGTTCTATTGCCAAGACGGTGGTGAAATCGGCAGTCTGAAGTGCAGCGGTGTCTGCGCCCGCAATCGGACGTTTCCGCATGGCGCGCATCAGGATGTGGGTCATGTGCTGATAAAAGAGTTCGAGTTGACCTGCATCCGATGCATGAGGTGCCAAGTGGAAAGCCTCCTCAAGCGCCCGGCGTGGGATATGAAAACGTTGAAGCCCGCGAATCACGCGAACCTGAAACACGACCCCATCACTGTTGTGAGGGATTGCTGCCCAAACCAGCGCGCCGCCCATGATATGCCTCCATTTAGCTTCAAACCTGATTCAAAGCTCGTTGCCCTATGATGGCCCTCAAAAAATACATTTCAAAAATGCGACCGCTTGGCTTTGACGTTTTCACCACGCGAGGATTGCGAGGTTTGATTGTCACGACGGCTATTGCGTGGAAAGATGTTGTTGGCATCTGCGCCGTTCAACAGTGGGTCTACAAATTCAGGCTCGAGCGGCTGGGCGAGGAGGGCGGCGAAGTGGGCTTGATACCTAACCCGTGCCGCGGCGAGCAGCCTGCGCTGGGTTGAGGCCGTTGTTGAGCACGACGCTCGAAAAACCAGTTCGTGCCATCGGCAGTAGTTGGTCGATTTGGACGTCGGCATCGTTTATCCAAAGCGCTAACCAGACGCGTCACGCTGGAGCTGGAATAGTCCGATCCCGTTCACACGGGCTTTTGGGGATTCACCGAAGACTCGCATGCAACCAGGCGAAGGCGCGTCCGAGGTCAGACCTCGTCCTCAGCGAACACGCTGTGCTCGGCAAGCACGGCGTCCTTGTCGACGCACTGCACATGCCAGTGCCCTGCAACGCCTGATCCGCTTTCGCGTTCAGTGCAGCACCAGAGTGCCTCGCCTGATTCCCCCTCGAACGGGCCAGTTTGGGCTTCCATGGCGAGGCCGTCGAGGATGAACAGGGGGCGCGCATCATGCTGATCGCACACCACCGTGCCGCGCGCATCGACCCGCAGCTTTCCCCAGTCGGGAAATTGGAGGCCGGCATGACCTTCGCGCGACCACTTGTGGGTGTCGTTGTCGAGCCAAAGGATCGCATAGGCATTCGGGTCAAGGCGGTCGAAGGTGCCGAGATGGAGCGTGATTCGCATGAATTTCTCCGGTCGTGTTCGTGGTTTCGTGACCCGCCACAGCAGTCGGCGGACATATCAACTGTACGTGCGGCGGCAAGCTTGTGTATGCGTCAGGGTGTCGCTTGCTGCCGCTTTATAGTTACCAGGGCGCCGGCGCGGCGCTTTCACGTCTACCGATTTGAATTCGGTAGGGCTCACGATTTCGATGTACTCGATGTCTGGCGCGTGTTCGAAGAGGACGACGCCTGATGCACGCAATCGCCCGCTTCGACGAGCGTTTCCTTGTCGTCGTACACGAAGCGCGCCCGGTCTTTGAGCATGCTAATGATATGAAAATCTGCCTCATGCCGGTGCCAGCCCGCGCCCAACTTCGGCGCAAGATTTGCCCTAAAAAGTTGCGCGACCACCTTGTGACCCTGACGATTTCCAGATCACGATAGACAAAGAAATCGCGCAGCCCACCGCGCGGGAATGACGTGTCCCGCGGCTTGACGTGCGAAAAACCAGTGGTGAGTCCGCCACGCATGACAGGTCTCCCGAGTGCGATGGAAGAAGGGGCACCGGGTTTGGCAAGCACGACGCGTTCCAGCATCCTGAATTTGGCTTGGCACCCGGTGGTGGTTGCCCGGTTTCCCGATTTGTGACAGAACTTGATCGGCGTCAAGCTATCCATCGGCCGGCTCGCATCGACGCCTGGCTTCTGGCTGACGTACACCGTTCGTGCGAGAGCCAGCCCTCGTAGCTCATTGACTCATATGTGATACGTGAAAGTTCGCGAGAGCGCCCCGGTCAACGGCAGAGTATGAGCGCAGCGTCCGCCGTCCTTGCTGGTGCAGGGCGCTTCGGGCGGCATGTCGACTGCGCTCATTCAGGTGGGTCGTGCTGCTGGCTTCGAGGTGCGGGCCACGACGCGCAATGACGAGGGTGCCGCGATCGCCGAGCGCCTCGGCGCCAACCGGATATTCCGCCATGGCGATCAGTTGCCGCGCCGCGCTGATGCACTCGTCGACAACATCGGCGCCATGACCTGGGCGGACAACCTGGGGGCAGTCAAACGCGGCGGCGTCGTGGTGATCCACGGGGTCACGACCGGGCATGCCGCGGAAACCGATCTGCTGCGCATCTGTGTCGAGCAGATCGACATAGGCGGCACCATCATGGGCACGCACGAAGAGATGAAAGCCATGATGCAGTTCATCATCCGTAACGACATCAAGCCGGAAGAAGCCGCTGTCGTGCCGATGACGGAGGCTCGTGCGGCGATCGCCGAGATGATTGACGGCCGCACGCGGGGAAAGACCGGCTTCACGCGATGAGCGCTCGGACGGATGCAATTCCAAGCTTTGGACACAGTGATGAAAATCGGTTTTATCGGCGCCGGCCTGATCGGCGGTGGCCT
The DNA here is from genome assembly GCF_026343935.1 of Paraburkholderia sp. CNPSo 3076. NCBI lineage: Bacteria > Pseudomonadati > Pseudomonadota > Betaproteobacteria > Burkholderiales > Burkholderiaceae > Paraburkholderia > Paraburkholderia sp. CNPSo 3076. Next base: position 11,696 of record NZ_JAPMAL010000054.1, read on the forward strand.
CGCTCGCCTGGCGGTGCAGGCGGGGCACGAGGTGATCGTTAGCAACTCGCGCGACCCGCGTACCCTTTTCAGCGTCGTTGCCGGCGGGTCGCGGCCGCGCCGGCAACGTAGCTGAGGCCGCCGCGCTCGGAGACGGGCTTCAGCGGCAGCCCTGGCTGCGTCTGGTCGAGTGTCAGCCGGACGGTCTTTCGTTTCAAAGGATCTTCAGATTCCGAATTTTGCCGATCGAGGGTGAGCGCTCAGCGATCAGGTTCGTGATGAATTCCGGCAGCAGCGCGCGCGGCACATTCACCGGTACATCGGCGATGACCCGAGACGGCACGTGAACGAAAAATTCTTTCGGCGCCGAGGCGAGACTGTGTTCGTAGCTGACGCGGATTTCCATGGCTTGATGTGCTGCGAGGTTATAAAGAAAAATGCGCAAGGCTGCCCGTGATGCGGAAGTCTCTGGCGTGCCGATTGCCTGCCAGAGACCGCACGGCGCGGTGCCTGTCTGCCTTCGACGCGCCGCCCGGGAACTGCTCATCGCTGAAGCCGAAGTTTCACTCCCGTGTCGGAGCATAGCGCCCATCGGCTATTGTCGGAGAGCGCGGACCTGCACGGGCAGACGGGTTTATTACAGCGTCGTACCCCATTTAATGTCCCCGCCAAGTTCAAATGTCGTGGTGCCAGCTAAATAGAAATGTCGGGTTTTGGTTGGTTTGGGGGTTCGGGTGAGGGCGGTGTTGGCGCTCTTATCTCTCTATTTGAGGGGGCTTTTAGCACCGAGCCTGCCCGGGTTCCGGTGAGTCCCCATTACCGCCGCATTCAAGTCCTCGAGCGTCACTTCGCGCTGCTTGCGCGTGCCGGGCAACGGCTTCGGTTTGCGTACCGCAGCGCCGCGATTCGTGCGGGATGGCGAGCCCGATACGCGGCGGTTGTCGCGCTGCGCCTGGATCGCCTGGGCGACCTGCAGCGCATGACCGAGACGCTTGTGCTCCACCACCGCGCCCTGGTTGATCTCTGCGAGCTTGTCGTACGGCACACAGGGCAGCACCACCCCGTCGGCGCGGATCTCGAGGCGTCCGTCGGGATACTCCCACACCTCGATGTAGCGGTGAATCAGCTTGCGGTTAGCCGGCGTATCGTCCAGCAGCCAGATCACGCGATCGTTGAGCAGCGTGAGTGAATCCGAGACCTTGCGCAGGACCCGCCAGGTCAGGATCGCGTCGAGATCCTCGTCGGTGCGCAGCGGCCGGTGCGCATCGAAAGCGCTGCGTGGCGGCTTCGCAAAGCGCGCGTTATAGGCGGCCATGAAGGCGGGCGCATAGGCGTTGGCAGCCTCGATGGTGCTGATGCCGCGCAGCCGCAGCTCCTTGACGAGGCGATCCTGCAGCGTGAGGTGCGCCCGCTCGACGCGCCCCTTGGCGGGGCTCGAGTTCGCGCAGAAGGTGCCGATATTGAGCTCGTACATGGCGCGGCCGAACTGCGTGACACCTTTGCCTGCGGTCTCCGAACGCTTCTTCACATAGAACACGCTCGCCTTGTCGCTGTAGAACGCGCCAGGCTTGCCGTGGCGTTCGATATATGCGCGCGTCGCCTCGAAGTAGCTGAAGGTCGATTCCGTGGCCGTGAAATGCAGCATCATCAGGCGGCTCGTCGCATCGTCGACATACACCAGCAGCGTGCAGGCCGGCGCCCGCTCCTCGAACCAGCGATGGTCGCTGCCGTCGATCTGCACCTGCTCGCCCAGGCACGCGCGCCGTGCGCGTGGCTGATAGACCTTGGGCGGGCGCTGCGCGCGGGGAATCCATAACCCCGCAGCGGTCATCATCATACGCACCGTCTCGACCGACATCTCGATGCCGTGGCATTCGCGCAGCTTCTCGCACGCCAGTGTTGGCCCGAAGTCCCGGTAGCGATCCCGGATGAGTGCGGTCGCACGTTCTGCTTTGCCAGCAGGCAATTGATGATTGCCTGGACGGCCACGTTTGTGCGATACCAGACCCGCCGCGCCAGACTCCCGGTACCGGATCACCAGCCGTTCGACTTGCCGAACCGTCAAACCCAATCGCTCAGCCCCGCGGCCCGGCTTCAGGCCCATCTCGACAATCGCCTGGATGACCTTCAGCCGATCCAGTTCCCGCATCGTCATGGTGATCATCCCCGTGGCGTTCATCTCGGGCGCTCCGACAAAAGGAGCGTCCAGCATGCGCGCCGCTGGTCCTTGAAACCCGACATTTCTATTTAGCGGAAACGCGACATTTGAACTTTGGACCTACACCTAAAACTACGATAAATTATATTATGTTAAATCTGGTGGGCGATCAGGTACGCCCATGACCATTCACTGCGGATCCCTTGGCCTGACCGGACAGCATGTCGGCGCGCCTCCCACTTTATTGATGCTACAATTGATGCAGAGTAGCATCAAACCGGAGGTCAAATGCGAACCACCGTTACCATCGACGACAGCCTTTACCAGCGCGCGCTTGAGCTTGCCGATCCTGACATGGACAAGGCAGACCTGTTCCGGGTGGCAATGCAGACGTTTATTCGCGTGCAGGCTGGCAAGCGGCTGGCAGCCCTGGGTGGTGCCGCACCCGATATGCCCGACATCCCGCGGCGCCGATCCGAGCCTGCGAACCAATGAGCGTCCTCATCGACACATCCGTCTGGGTTGATCATTTCCGTCGCGCCAACACGAGGCTTGTTCAACTGATCACGAGCGACCAAGCGCTGACACATCCAGTCGTGCTTGTTGAACTCGCCTGTGGCACTCCGCCAGCACCTCGCGCCCGGACGCTCCACGACATCGGGCTGCTGCAACATGCAACGCACGCGACTTGGACCGAGGTGATGGAGTTGATCGAGGCGAGACAATTTTACGGTCGAGGCTGTGGCAGCAGCGATCTTACGTTGCTTGCGTCAACCTTGATGACTCCCGGTGCATCGATCTGGACCCTGGACAAGCGCCTCGCTCAGCTCGCCGCTGAACTTGGCATCGCGTGCATGCATGACATCCACTAGACGCGTCACCCGGCACTACCGTCCGGATGAACACTATCGCCGCGGAACGGCCTCAGCATCACTAGCGGTTCTGTCGCGATAAGGATGGCAGGCCGAGCATGTTCCCATATATATCGGATTGCTTATGTCACCAGCGAATGGAACTGAGCGGCTGCCGTTCGGTCATCGCCCTCGTTTTTCATCTGCCCCTTGCGAATCATATGCATCACCTCAATACCAGAGAGAATGATGCGCGCACACCGAAAATCCTTGAAGCCCATCCATCGGTCTGATGATCCGTTTGATCGCTCGATGGTCCTGTTCCACGACGTTGTTCAGGTATTTGTTCTGCCGGATCCTGATCGGGGTTTCGCGGTCTGCGTTGATGGCTTCAAGTGCGGCCAGATTCGCGCCGCTTTTGTCGATAGTCACCGTCGCGGGTTCGCCATTGCGGGCGATCGATTTTTCGAAATATCGCCGCGCCGCAGTCTTATCTCGATGGGCCCGCAGCAGGAAGTCGATGGTGTTGCCAGCCTTGTCGACGGCGCGATACAGGTATTTCCATTGGCCATTGACCTTAAGTGGTCCGTCCTGAACAATTCGTTTTGCCGACAACCGGTGTTACGGTGATTGAAGGCCAGCAACGCGGCGGTTGAGCAAGGCCACCAGAATGAAGGCACAAAGAAGCCGCAGCTTCCTGAGGATCATTCGAAGATTGTGGCCTGCGCCACACAGCACCGCGTGCATCGCGTCGCCGAGCGCACCCTTGAGCCAGTTGCGATCGAGTTTTCCGTCTGTCTTCATGTGACCGATGGCTGGCTCGATCGCGCTGCGCCGTCTGATCATCGCGCGTAGTCCGCGTGTGATGCCCCGCCGCAAGCCCGGGTGGTAGATCTTCACACCATCGACGGCGACACCCTTGTAGCCACGGTCGACGATAGCGACCTCCGGCGTGGCGTCGCACAGGATTGCTGCCTGTTCTAGCGCTTCGGCCAGCGTGTGCCCATCGTACGGATTGCCTGGCATCGAGCGCATCCGGGGTAGCGACAAGGTAAGCAAATTCCTATCATAAGCTTTTTGGTTATAAAAACCCGCCGAATCATTTCGAACTGACCTGGTAACGATCGAGTTTTCTTCGGCTAATCTGAGCGGCCCGCTGCGATCAGGACGACTCGCATGGCCACCATCGAACGCACCGCGTATCCGCACTTTCCCAAGGTCCTTGCCACGCGGGACCTGCAAGCCTGCTACACGCCCCTGCCCGATGAGCTGGAATGGGCGCGGCGGTCATCCCGGGGCGACCGCCCCCGGCTGGGCCTGCTGGTGCTCCTGAAAGTCTTCCAGCAGATGCATCATTTCCCGTCGCTCGACAGCATTCCGCCGGCCGTCGTCGAGCACGTGCGCGCGGCGGCAAACATCGGACTCGCAGTACGCTTCGGTTACGACACGCAGGCATCGCCGACGCTGTTCCGGCATTACGCTGCGGTGCGCGAGTACCTCGGTGTCAAGCCGTACTACGGCACCGACGCGGGCACGATTGCGACGCGCGCCGCACATACTGCGTCACTGTCCATGGACCAGCCGGTTGACATCATCAACGCCACGATCGACGACCTGATCGCGCAGGACATCGAACTGCCGGCGTTCTCGACGCTGGACCGGATTGCCGAGCAGATCCTTGCGAAGACCCAGGCGCGGCTTTTCAGGCGGGTCGCAGGACGCCTGACCGATGAACAAAGGCGTGATCTCGACCGCTTGCTGGCCCGCGACCTGTCGAGCCGGCAGAGCGCCTACAACCGCATCAAACGCCACGCCAGGCGCCCATCCCGGCAGCACCTGGACCTGTTGATTGACCAGATCACCTGGCTCGACGAAATCGGCGACTTCACCATCGCACTCGCCGGCGTCCCGGCATCAAAGCTGCGCTCACTGGCCATGCAGGCGATGGCGCTCGACGCGTCCGCCCTCAGGAAAGACACCCTTCCCGACAAACGCTACACACTGATCGTGGCGCTGCTAAATCGCATGCGTGTGCGCGCCCGCGACGATCTCGCCGACATGTTCGTGCGACGTATGGGTGCGATCCATAAGCGCGCGAGCGACGAACTTGAGATCGTTCAGCGCAGGCAGCGTGAGAAGGTCGAGGACCTCGTGGTCCTGCTCGACGGCGTCGTCGACATCCTCGCTGACGAGGCCGACGAGAAGACGATCGCCCAGTCCATACGACAATGGCTTGCACCGAAAGGCGACCTCGAACCGCTGCGCGAAAGCTGTGCCGAGATCCGTGCATTCAGCGGCCGCAATTACCTGCCGCTGCTCTGGAAGCATTTCCGGGCACACCGTTCGGTCCTCATGCGTCTCGCCCGTGCGCTTCAATGGGACTCGACGAGTCAGGTGCGGACGCTCCTCGATGCACTCGATGTGGTGCTGGAGAGTGAAACGTTGCATCGCGAATGGATCGACGCCAGTGTCGACCTGAGTTTCGCAGCGGCACGCTGGCGCAAGCTTGTGCGCCGCGCACACGGTGAAGGGGCGCCGACCAACCGGCGCTATCTTGAGCTGTGCGTATTCTCGTACATGGCGGAGGAACTGCGAGTCGGCGACCTGTGTGTGTCCGGGTCCGATGCCTACGCCGACTATCGCGACCACCTGCTGCCGTGGCGACAGTGTGAGCAGCAATTGCCCGACTACTGCGCGAAAGTCGGCCTGCCGGAAACGGGCAGCGAATTCGTTACCCAACTGCGTCAGTGGTTGACTGACGCAGCGCGCAAGCTTGACGACGAGTATCCGCGCAAGCGCGAACATGTCACGATCGACCAGAAAGGCGAGCCGATCCTGCGCAAGACCATTGCCAGGGAAATTCCGGCCAGTGCGATCGCCCTGCAGGAGCGGATCAATGCGCGTCTGCCGACCCGCAATGTGCTCGACATTCTCGCGAACATCGAGCACTGGACGCATTTTACCCGGCACTTCGGACCGTTGTCCGGGATCGATCCGCAGATACGCAAGGCAGCCGAGCGGTATTTACTGACGATTTTCGCGATGGGCTGCAACCTGGGCCCGACCCAGGCGGCACGCCATCTCGATACCGACGTGACGGCGCACATGCTGTCGTTCGTGAACCGTCGGCACATGAGTCTGGACAAGCTCGAGGCCGCGCAGCGCGAGTTGATTGAACTGTACCTGCGGCTCGATCTGCCGAAACACTGGGGTGACGGCAAAACAGTCGCTGCCGACGGCACGCAGTACGACTTCTACGACAACAACCTGCTGGCCGGCTATCACTTCCGCTACCGGAAAATGGGTGCGGTCGCATACAGGCATGTTGCCGACAACTACATCGCGGTGTTCCGGCATTTCATCCCGCCCGGTGTCTGGGAAGCGATCTATGTAATCGAAGGACTCCTCAAGGCGGGCCTGTCCGTCAAGGCCGACACCGTGCATGCGGATACGCAGGGACAATCGGCCGCCGTGTTCGCGTTCACCCACCTGCTCGGCATCAAGCTGATGCCCAGAATCCGCAACTGGAAAGACCTCGTGTTGTACCGCCCGGACAGCGATGCGAAGTACCGTCACATCGACAAGCTCTTCACGGCGACCATCGACTGGGTGCTGATCGAGCGGCACTGGCAGGAGCTCATGCAGGTGGCGCTGTCGATCCAGGCTGGCACCATCTCTTCGCCGCTGCTGCTGCGCCGCCTTGGGTCCGAGAGCCGCAAGAACCGTCTGTATCTCGCTGCACGCGAACTCGGCAACGTCGTACGGACGGTCTTTCTGCTTGAATGGATCGGTAGCCGGGAACTGCGCCAGGACGTGACGGCAAACACCAACAAGATCGAGTCGTACAACGGCTTCGCGAAGTGGTTATCGTTCGGCGGTGATGTGATCGCGGAGAATGAACCGGAAGAGCAGCAAAAACGGCTACGCTACAATGACCTCATTGCATCGGCCGTGATCCTGCAGAACACGGTGGACATGATGCGGGCCCTGCGCGACATGGTGGCCGCGGGCGAGAAGGTCCGCGCCGAGGACATTGAATTCGTGAGCCCGTATGCGACCCACAACATTCGCCGCTTCGGGCGCTACCGGCTGCATCTGGAACGCCCGCCCGAAAGCTGGATCACCGATGCCCTGTTTGGCCGGGCGTCCCGGCCTGACGACGAATTGAGGTAACACAGGATGAGTGCAAGAGCCGCGGTAGCCACCACGCCGTACGGTGAGGTCGATGCCGCCGCACTGGAAGCGCTGCAGGCGCACTATGACACGACGCGGGTGCTCGATGCGGTGGATACGCTCGACGAACTGCGCACGGGCCTTAACGATCCGGAAGGCCTGCGTGACGATCTGCTTCACCTGCATGGTATGGCACATGCACTCGTCAATGGTGCGAACTTCGCGGCAATAACCCGGGACGCGTCGATTGTCGAACAGGTCGAGGACGTGCTCGACCAGATCGATCACTATGTCGCCGGGCTTTTATCGATCCGGGATGTGCTGTGCCCGCTCGAAGCGCTACGCCATGAAGATCTGGCTGGTCCGGATCGCGATTGAGCTTGCAGCGAATCTCTCCCGGTACGTATCCGTCACGGGGACGTGGAGTGTGCCTCGATCCAGCGGTTATGGCGCAGGCAATGCGTTGACCGGTAATTCCTGCTCGTCCGCGCCTGGCGTTGCGAGTGCCGATTCGATGCGATGCTGCGCGAACGGATCGGCGGCGTCGATGTAGCGCATCGCAGAGCGCACGTCTTTCCAGCCAACGTACTGCATCAGCATTTTCAGGTCCCAGCCGTTCGAGTTGGCCCACGTTGCGAAACCCCGCCGTAGCGAATGGCTGCTGTAGCTGTCCGGCGCGGCCAGGCCCGCCGCCTGGAAGAGCGCACGCAACAGCGGCACAAAGCTGCCCGCATGCAGTCCCTCGTCGCTGATGTTTCCCCAGCGGTCGATGCTCCGGAACACGGGCCCTTCCGTCAGGCCGGACGCCGCAATCCACGCCTCGTAAGCCGTCACCGGACACAGGCGTGAAAGCGCCGGGGCCTTGAAGGTCGTGCCCAGCTGCGCGCGGTCGCCTTTCGTGCGCGGCAGGTACAGCGTCATGCCGCGGCCCGCCTCAACGGCTACGTGCTCGATCCGCAGCCGACTGAGTTCGTCGGAGCGAAAGCCGCGCCAGAAGCCCAGCAGAACCAGGGCCCGGTTGCGAATGCACGCGAGGCGCTCGCGCTCGTCTGCTTCCCTGGCGATCTGCTCATCGAGCCAGGCCGTGAGCTTTTCAAGCTGCGCGAGCTGCATGGGCTTCGCCCGCTTCTCGGTTGCGGGATGCAGCGCGACGATGCCTCTGAGGACCTTGCGCACATGCGGGGCTTTCGTCGGATCCGGAAAACCCTGCGTCTGGTGCCATTGCGCGAGCGCTGCCAGCCGCGAGCGCAGGGTATTGATAGACAGGGTTTCTGCGTGATCGGCAAGGTACCGCGCGATCATGTCAGCGCTCGCGGGCAGAAAGCCACCCCATTCAACCTCGAAATGCCGGAGTGCCGACTGGTAACTGCGCCGGGTGTTTTCGCGCGTCGCGGCTTCGACGTAGCGATCGATGGCAGACATGGCTCGTGGGTAAAATCAGGTGATCTGTATCGGAGACGATGATATGCAACAACGAACGTGTGCGCCAGTTGGCGTGCTCGATGGGTGCCAGGGTTTCGGCCGGTGAATCGATGAACGAAGGTAAGCTGCTACAGGCAGACTGGGAAAATTTCACGCGCGAGGAGCTGCTCGCGGAGCTCACCCGCCTGCAGGCCGAAATCGCGCGGCTCACCGCGTTGCTGCCGGCAACGCTGCAGGCGCAGGCAAAGCCCGTGCGGGTGGCCCGGAACGAACCATTGCCAGCGGTGCGAAACACGGGCGCCCCCGTCCTTTCGCCCGAGCAGAAGGTACAGCTCTTCCGGCGGCTCTTTCGCGGTCGTACGGATGTCTATCCGCTACGCTGGGAAAGTCGCAATTCCGGAAAATCCCGCTACGCGCCGGCGTGCGCCAACGAATGGCGCGCCGGGATCTGCGAAAAGCCCCGCATCCGGTGCGCCGACTGCGGGCATCGTGTACTGCTGACGCTGGACGACCAGGTCGTCTATGCGCACCTGGTCGGCGATCGCACGGTGGGCCTCTATCCGCTGATGCCGGACGGCACCTGCTATCTGCTTGCTGTCGATTTCGACGAGGAAGGCTGGCGTGAAGATGCGCAGGCGTTCCGGCAATCCTGCCTCGAGATGGACGTGCCGGTATCGCTCGAAATCTCGCGTTCAGGCAATGGCGCACACGCGTGGATCTTCTTCTCGTCGGCCGTTGCTGCACGCGACGCTCGACGGATGGGCTCCGCCATCATCAGCCATACCTGCGCGCGGACCCGGCAGCTCGAACTGACGTCCTACGACCGGCTTTTTCCGAACCAGGACGTGCTGCCCAAGGGCGGCTTCGGTAACCTCATAGCCCTGCCGCTGCAGAAGCAGCCACGCGAGCACGGTTGGAGCGTGTTTGTCGATGACGGCTTTCAGCCGTACGCTGACCAGTGGTCGTATCTCGCGTCCGTGCAAACCATGGACAGCCGCGACATCGAGGGGGTGATCTTTCGCGCCACGGGCGGTGCGCACCCGCTCGACGTTGCGTTCATCGCCGAGGAGGACCAGGCCGAACCGTGGAAGCCAGCGCCAGCGCAGCCGAAGCGGCTGGCCGGAACGATGCCGGCGTCGCTCACACTGACGCTCGCGAACCAGCTTTATCTTGAAAAGGCGCAGCTTCCGCAGGCACTGCTCAACCGGCTCATCCGGCTGGCCGCCTTCCAGAATCCGGAGTTCTACCGGGCCCAGGCGCGCGGCTTCAGCGTATGGGACAAGCCACGCATCATTGGGCGCGCCGAGAACTGCCCGCGCCACATTGCATTGCCGCGCGGATGCCTTGACGACGTCGTGACGCTACTGCGCGATAACGACATCGCCTGCGACGTCCGCGACGAGCGCTGCACCGGCGAGCCGCTTGCAGTTCCGTTTGCCGGCACGTTGCGCGATGACCAGCAAGCGGCCGTCACCGACCTGCTGCGACACGACACCGGCATCCTGCATGCGCCGACGGCGTTCGGCAAGACCGTGACGGCGGCCGCGATGATCGCGCAGCGAGGCGTCAACACGCTCGTGCTTGTGCACCGCCGGGAGCTGCTTGACCAGTGGCGCGAGCGCCTGCAGTCGTTTCTCGCACTCGACGCGCGCGAGATCGGCACGATCGGCGGCGGCAAGTCGAAGGCGACGGGCCGGATCGATGTCGCGATGCTGCAATCCGTGGCACCCGATGGTGCCCGCGGCGAGCTGTTGCGGCGTTACGGCCATGTCATCGTCGATGAATGTCATCACGTCTCCGCGGATTCCTTCGAGGCCGTGCTAAAGGGCGTCAATGCACGCTACGTGCTCGGCCTGACGGCGACGCCGGTGCGGCGCGACAGCCAGCAACCGGTGATGTTCATGCTGTGTGGACCGATCCGGCATGCGGCGAAATCGCCCGCTGGCGCGCCGCAGGTGCTTGAGGTCTTCCCGCAAAGGCTCACCTCCGTAGTGGACGTCGCGGCCGACGCGCCAATCCAGGCAGTGTTCGCTCAGCTCGCGCAGGACACCGCGCGCACGCAGATGATCGCGGCGGCTGTACGTGAACAGTACGGGCAGGGGCGGAACGTGCTGGTACTCACCGAGCGGACGGACCATCTCGAAAGCCTGCAGCAGATGCTGCAAGACACGGTACAACCGCTGTTCGTGCTGCACGGTCGCCTCGGCCGTAAAGCGCGGGTGGCACAGCTGGCTGCCCTTGACGCGCTGGCCGGGGATACGCCCCGCGTGGTGCTGGCGACTGGCAGGCTCGTAGGCGAAGGCTTCGACCATCCGGCGCTGGACACGCTGGTACTGGCCATGCCGGTTGCGTGGAGGGGCACGCTGCAGCAGTACGCCGGCCGGCTGCACCGCGAGCATGCGGGCAAGACCGGCGTACGGGTGATCGATTATGTGGATGGCGGCCACCCGGTGCTGCAGCGCATGTGGGAGAAACGCCAGCGCGGCTACCGGGCAATGGGCTATCAGATCCGCACGCCCGGAGAAGATCTCCAGCTGCAGCTGGCCTGAAACCGGTGGTGAATTCGTATTCCGTATCGTTTCTTGCTGTTTGCTGTCACCGGCACGTTAGTCGTCGCGCATTGCAGACTGAAGACCGAGGTGCTCGACGAACGGATCGAAATCCCGGTCGCTGAAGAGCAGCGGCGCACCGTTTTCAATGCACCACGTCGCGATCAGCGTATCGATGGTTTTGCGGATCGTTACGCCCTGCGCTCGCAAGATGCGGTAATTCCGGGCCGCCTGAATGGCGTTATCCGGCCCCACCAGCGAGACGACATCGAATCGCGTCGTCATCAGCTGCCGGGCAGTATTGAACGCCGACTCGGCGGCAAATCCCTGTAGCACCTCGGCGACGATCAGGTCGCCGGTGACCAGCACCTCCCGGCCCAGCAGGGCATCCAGTCGGCTGGCTTGGGGTGAAGCCAGCCCCCGGAAGTAGTCGATCCACACGCTTGAATCGACGAGTATCACTGGTCGCGCCTCATGGCATCCAGGTCGCCTTCCCACGGTAATTTGCCTCGGAACTGGCGAATCTGCTCCTGCTGCTTGAGCCGGATGATCGTTTTCAGGCCGAGCTCGACCGCTTCACGTTTGGTCCGGATGCCCGTTGCGGCAAGCGCTTCGGCCATCAACCGGTCGTCGATCTCGATATTGGTACGCATGGCGCGCCTCGTAAATGTGTATAAAACAATTGAATTATACACATCAAACGCTTGTGGTCCACGCTCCGGGTTGCGACATCCCGATTCGACCAGCAATCCCCCGGAGATCGTCAATTTCCATATTTCGTACCGGTTGTCCGGCGGAACAAGCCGGATTCGGACCATCACACTGAATAACCCTCCTTTATTGCATATCAACAAACCAGACCAAAACCGCGGCTTGACTCGCGCTTTCGATACGTATATACATATTACGTAATACGGTACATTATTCGAGCGAGGACAAAGAATGGCCCGCACCGGTCTTACGCGCATGGACGTAAAGCGCGCCCGCGAGGCGCTGCTCGCGCAGGGGCAGCACACATCAATCGACGCGATACGTATCGCGCTCGGCAACACGGGCTCGAAAACCACGATCCACCGGTACCTGAAGGAACTGGAGGAAGATGAGGGCACGTCACTCACACGCGCCGGGTCGCTCTCGGACGCGATCCAGGATCTGGTGGCCCGGCTCGCGGCCCGCCTGCATGAAGAAGCGCAAGCCCTCGTCGACCAGCAGGCCGCCGCTGCGGCCGCGCAGCGCCAGCAGGCGCAGTCCGAAATCGCAAGGCTCGGCGCTGAGCTGGCCACGGTGCGGGAGCAACTCTCCGGCGCCACCGCCGCCCTTTGCGCGGAGCAGGAAGCGCACGCCGGGACTCGCGTGGCACTGCATCAGCGCGACCTGGACGTCGAGCGGCTCACCCAGCAGGTAGGCGACCAGACCGAGCGCCTTGCCGAGCAGGAAGGCTTCCGCCTGTCGCTTGAGGCCAAGCTCGTGCATGCGCGCGATGCCCTTGAGCACTTCCGTACGGCCGCGCGCGAGCAGCGCGAACAGGAAGCGCACCGACATGAGCAGCAGGTCCAGCAGGTGCAGGCTGAGCTACGCCAGGCGAACCAGACGGCCATCGTCCGGCAGAACGAGATCACACAGCTGAACCGGGACAACGCGCGGCTCGTCGCAGAAGCGACGGCCACGACCCGGCTCGCGCGCGATCAGCAGGCACATGGCGAGGCGCTGCAGTCCGCCCTCAATCGTGCGCTCACCGATCGGGCGCGCGCCGAGGCCGAGCGCGACGCAGCGCAGTCGGCAGCCGATGCGCGGGCAGCCGAGCTGCTCCAGGTACGCGAGGCTCGCGACTCGCTCCGCGCGGACCTCACGAAGCTGGCCGCGCAGCTCGAAGCACAGCAGCAGCTCCTGGTGGACTACCGGATGCGGCTGGGCGGCGCGGACGCGGCTGGCTGAAAGCGCCGCATCGCGTGCCGAAAGGACGTCAGAATGGCAACGCGCACGCCTTTCGGCGCTTGCCATGAAGCATTCCGGCTTTCGCGTCGGCCCGAAGTTTCATGACTCCGGCCGGGTTGCGCACCGGCACATTCACCTTCTTCTCTTCCATGCGCTTCGCTACGGGAATCTGGCATGAGCGAATACCAATACTACGAGTTTGCATGCGTCGACCAGTTGCTTACGGCGACCCAGCAGGCAGAGTTGCGCAGTTTCTCCACGCGGGCCACGATCACCGCCTCAAGCTTCGTCAACGAATATCACTGGGGAAATCTCAAGGGCGATCCGCTCGAGTGGGTACAGCAATATTTCGATGCCCACGTCTACTCCTCCAACTGGGGGAGCTGCCGCCTGCTTCTTCGCCTGCCGCACGGGACGTTTGACGCGGCGACCATCCGCGATTACGTCAAGGCTGGACGAAAGAGGCGCTCCTGTTTCGAGAAAGCATTCGAGGCCATGGACGTCGATGACTGGTGCCTCCTCGACTGGTCGTTCAACGATGACTCGGGCGAACACGCCCGCTTCTCGGAGGAGATGGATGGTGCGGGGTGGATGACGCGCCTGCCGCCTGTACGCGACGAGCTGCTCGGCGGCGATGCTCGCCCGCTTTATCTTGGGTGGCTTGCCCGCCTCGGAAATGATGAGCTACACGATGATGAAATCGAACCGCCGGTGCCTGCTGGATTACAGGCGTTGACGCCCGCACAGGTAGCACTGGCCGAGTTTCTGATGCTGGATGCGGATTGGCTCGCCGCCGCCGCCGAGGCCAGCCCGTCATTATTGGCCCCAGAATCCAGTGGGAGCGAAGACAGTCGCTTTGATCCCTGGTTACGTGAGTTGCCGGTTGAGGAAATGCGGACGAAACTGCGCATGCTGCTACAGGGGCGCAGCCTTGAAGCGGAGCGAACGCTTCGAAACGCTTTTCTCAAATGGGAGAAGGGGAGGAATGCAAAGCAATTGAATTTGCCCAGGCGCCGTCGAATATCCGAAATCGAATCAAGGGCCGCCTCTCATCGTGCCATCCGTGAAAAAAAGGAGCAGGAAGCACGCCAGGCGGCCGCGGTCCGTCGTCGTGAGGAGCGCACACGGTACCTCACATCACTTCTCGAGCAGGAAGACACGGCGTGGTCAAGTATCGATGCACAACTGCGACGCACAACGGGCAGCGCCTACGATCAGGCATTCCAGAAGTTGCAGGATCTCGCCGAAGCGTATGAAAACGCAAGGCGGGATGCCGTATTCCGGCGTCGTCTGGCGCAATTGATGTCGAGTCATGGCAAGCGGGGAGCCTGGCTTGCCCGGCTGGAAAAAGCGGGGTATTTGTGGCAACCCAAGTCTTAGCCTCCCTGGCCTGACCTGCTGCATCATCTCCGCAAATCTGGGATGAACTCTGAGCCCAGATGGCACGCCCGGCATATATGCCAATTTTCGGCGATTTGACCAAGTCATAATAACTTGGACGCCTATGATAGGAAATTGTGCTTTTAGATACAGTTTCCGGTTATTTCCAGTTGATCCACCGGCTCCCCGTTGGCTCGCGGTAGATGCCGGTGGTACTGTGAATAATTAGAGCTGTTTCAAGAAGGCGAGCACGCTATCCGCGGGCTTGAACCGGAATGACGCGGCATGCGTCGGTGCTAGTTTTCCAAGCGCGTGTTCTTTGGCTACAAGATCGATGTCAGTGTAGAGGTGGGTCGTTTGGGAGCTTTCGTGCCCTAGCCAAAGGGAGACGAACTCGATCGTGTGACCATCCTCCAACAGGTGAGTGGCAGTCGAATGCCGAATAACATGTGGTGAAACCCGCTTGCCAATCAAGCTTGGGCAGTGCGTGCGGGCTCGGTCGACGGCCTGTTGCAGGATGTAGTCGACTCCGTTGCGCGAGAGTGTCCGGCCACGACTACTGGGAAATGCCACGGTGGTGCGCAGGCTCTCCAATTCCCGAAACCAGGTTTTCAGCATTTTCGCGCTCTCCGTAGGTATCGGGACGCTGCGTTCCTTTCGACCTTTCCCCATCAGATTAATCAGCGTGGTGCTGCCGAACTGAATCTGTTCGATTTGGAGCGCGGTGATTTCGGATACGCGCGCGCCAGTGTTGTACAACGTGAGCAGCAGTGCATAGTCGCGTCGCCCACGCCATTGCGAAAGGTCGGGTGCAGCGAGAATGGCGTCGATTTCATCGCGGCTCAGTGAGTGGATCAGCAATCGATCGGTCCGTTTGCACGGTATCGCGAGCACCCGAGTCGCGAGGCCGACCGACAGTGGATCGCATAGCGCTACCCATCGGAAGAAACTGTGAATCGCTGCAAGCCTGGTATTGCGTGAGCGCGCACAATTGTGGCGTTCGGTTTCGAGGTGATCGAGAAACGACAGAATGATCGACACATCCAGCGCGTCGATACGTAATGACGAAGGTTCCGTGTGCGTTCTGTCCCGCACAAACAGTAGTAGCAAATGGAGCGTATCGCGATAACTCGATATCGTTCGTGGACTCACCCGCTTATGCGCCAGCAGATGTTCGAGGAAAAAACCCTCCAGCAACGGGCCGATCAACTGGGTAGGCTTCATTGCGTTTCTCCACGGATTGCAGACCGTTCAAACGTCGATAAGGCGGTCGCCAACAACGCTGGCGTGGCCGTCAGGTACCAATATGTTTCGTCTGGGCTAACGTGTCCGAGATACACGGACAAGTTCGGAAGCCATTCCCGGATTGGCGCGCCTTCCTGGCACCATCGCGTCAACCGCTCAACGGCAAACGTGTGTCTCAGGCTGTGCAGCGTTGGTGGTCGGGCGCCTGAAGATGGCGCCATGCCGAGCTGGCGTGTAGTGCGGGCAAACCAGGTTGCGAAGAAGCCGTAGTTGATCGCCGTTCCGATTTCGGACATGAAGAACAGGTCAGACAGTCCGGCATAGCCGAGCTTTCCTCGCAGCAGTGCGTAGGTTCGTAATTTCTCCGCAGTGGTCGGATGGAGTACTACTATTCTCGACTTGCGAAACTTGGTCTCGAGGATCGTTACACATGGCGGATCAGCTTCCAGCAGAACGTCGTCGATCCTCAATCGGATGACTTCGCCCGCGCGCATGCCCGTACTGGCCAACAGGCCAATCATCGAAGCGTAGACGTGGGGGCGCAGCGTACGCTGTGGCCGCATCGCCGAAGCGGCATCCAGGATTCGAACGATCTCTTCCTGCGTAAAGATATAGGGCCGTCGCCGCCGCGGTCGAGCGAGCAGCCCACTATCGGGGATCTGTGTCTCGGGAATGCTGGCCTTCAGATAGCAGAGAAACCGTCTAGCCGTTGAGAGGCGGCGAGCCTGCCCGCCGGGGCTGCGGACGGATGATGGACCACATGCCCAGTCAAGCGCAAGTCGAGCATCAATCGGCCATCTGCCGTTTACTCCGGTCACATATTCGACGAAATTGTTCAGCATCCTCGTTCGCGCGGCATCCTTGAATCCCAGGGCTTCCCGGACGGCCAGGTAAGCAGCGAGATGGTCACGCAGTTCAAGATGCCCGTTCATGATGTCACTCCCGGCCACGGCAAGGCCACGTGGGCAAGCGCTGCGACGTCGAGCTTTGCGTAAATCCCGGTGGTCTTGATTGATGCATGACCAAGCACATCGGCGACGTCCTTGAAACTCGCGCCCCGACAGACCATCCGCGTAGCTGCGGAGTGGCGAAGGGCATGCGCCGCTGCGGGTATGCTATTGATCCCGCAACGCTTCATTGCCTGCCGAACGGTGCCCGATACCAGCGACGAATCGCGAATCGGCCCGTAGGGTTTCCTCGTGCTCAGGAACACCTCACGGCAGGAACAGGCCGGTCGTTCATCACGCAGGTAGACGTACAACGCGTCACCGACGTCGTGCGGCAGCGGTACTCGCCGCTCGCGGTGATTCTTCCCCGGTGCGATGCGTACAGAACCGTCGTCCCAGTCGATGTCATCGAGCGTCAGATGCCTGGCTTCGCAGGCACGCAATCCCAACCTCGCCAGTAGCAGCAGGATAGCTCGGTTGCGCAACTCGTGAGAACCGCCGTCCCGCGACGCATTGATCACACGTTCGGTTTCGTCGGCAGTCAGCCGAACGGGAAGCGACGCATACCGCCATTGGGGCATTGAGGGGATCGCGGCCTCCATCCCAGCGTCCATTACCCCACAAAATACGAGATACCGAAGCCATGACTGAAGAGATGTTCCCGGCTTATTCCGACTGTGGCCGTGAAGCCGGGTAGCCTCCTGGCGAGCGAAATCCGTGAGCCATTCCGCGCGCAATACGCATCGTTCCGGAACAACCACGTCGCGATATTGGGCAAGAAATCTGCGAACGAAAAAGCAGTATTGACGACGCGTGGCCGTCGCGAGACCGGCGACTTGCGACAGGTGGCCATCGAACTCATTGACCCAGCGATCAAGTTCGGCGGGTAATTCGACGAGCCGTGGCGACGTGGCGGTCCTTCGCGGCCTGCCAGCACAGTGTAATGTTGACATCAGCTTCTCCAACCGGCCACGATGGCCGATCGGTAAAGCTTGCTCTTTTATGCGAAGTCGCTTCCGGCACTGCGCGCCGCTGCTCGTTGCTGATTGGGCGTCTTCGGCTACCGACATCGAAGAACCGCTGATAACCAGGAACTGTGTCTAAAAGCGCTTAGGCTCTGCAGGGGATAAACGCTTACCTTGTTCGCCCCCCCATCCCAACCACCAGTCCTTCCTTGTGGGTCGTCGTGATCGACACCTTCATGCCGAACTCGTAGGGTGTGCGCACCTTGCCCTTCGCCAGACATTCAACCTCTGGCGCATGTAGTGCGTAGAGCTTGTTTTTGTCCTTCGGCTTCCGCGACAGCATTCGCTTCGTGCGCTCAATCAGCTCCTGCAGGACCGGGAGGTTTGAGTCCGCTACCTGGTCGACCTGTCGCTCCACATCGCGCATCACACGTCCAACGCGCGAACGTAACGTACGCAATGCCTTCCTCATGCGCTTGTACTGCTTCGCGTGAGCGTAGCGGCCAATCTGGCGCGCCAGGTGTGGGGCCTCGCGATTGTAGTTCTGCCTGAGCTTCAATCCGTGCCGTGCCGCAGCCTTCACCAGATGTTCGCGACACCGCTCGAGCAGGCGCGAATCGGTTGGATGGGCGATCGCCTTTTGCATGACCGTCGTGTCGACGATTACGCGCTTCGCGCTTGAGGCCTTGATCACGCCCGCGCGCTTCGCCGCTTCGATCGTCTCAGCCAGCAACTCCTCAACTCCGGCTTCCCCCAGGCGCTTGCGCCAGCGCGTCAGGCTCGACGGATCGATCGGCGGTTCGGTCTGTAAAAACGTTTCGCCGGTGAAGACTTGCCAATACGGGTTCTCCACCCATTGCCAGACCACTTCCTCGTCCGACAGATCGAACGCATGCTGGAGATACAACAAGCCAGCAATCAGCCTCGGTGAGGTGGCCGGCAGAGGTGGCCGCGCAAAATCGGACAGCGGGATAAGTGGAACGGCCGGGGCCTGAGCCAGCGATAATGCAGGCAAAGGAACCGAGGAAATGACGAAACGAACCCGACGCACGCACTCAGCGGCGTTCAAAGCGAAAGTGGCCCTGGCGGCAGTCAAGGGCGAGCGGACGCTGGCCGAACTGGCGCAGCAGTTCGATGTGCATCCGAACCAGATCACGGAATGGAAACGGCAGTTGCAGGAGCGCGCGGCCGACGTGTTCGGTGCGGCAGGCCCGGTGTCTAGCGAGCCACCGGTAGAC
>NZ_JAPMAL010000055.1:0-29551 GCF_026343935.1 Paraburkholderia sp. CNPSo 3076
TCAGCATGGCTCGCAGTAACTTCTCCGGTGCGATGCTCGGCCGTCCACCTTTTATGTCCGCTTCGTACATCTCGGCGAACAGTCGATCCATCTTCGCCAGCGCTTCGTTCGCCATCACGCGGATCGAACGCAACGGATGCGACTTTGGGACGAAGTCGTCCAGCTTGCGCATGGAAAACAGACTCTCAGTGAACGTGTCGGCGCCGCGCATGATCTCCAGTGGGCAAGTGGTGGTTCATCTATCAACGCTTCACGAACTCTGCGCGATGACGTGTTTCAGCGGTACTTCAGCAACCTGTTAGGCGTGCTCGACGAAATCCAAAGCCAAGCAACGCATCGCTCGTCCTCACGCGGCAATTACGCTGACGCGCGGGTGCCGGGGAGTGCGTATTTGGAATAGGCAAAGACATCGCTGCTGCACAGATGGACAGCCAGTTCATGACTGGTCTTTTGGCGTCCCTTGATGATTTGCACCCAGCAACATATACATTGCCGGTACGACGAATAGTGTGAACGCAGTGCCGATCGACAGTCCGGTGAAGATCACCAGGCCCATTGCGTTCCGGCCTGCTGCGCCCGCGCCCGAGGCGACGACTAAGGGCAGTACGCCGAGCACCATGGCGACCGTCGTCATGAGGATCGGGCGCAGGCGTGCACCTGCGGCTTCCTCCAAGGCTTCTCGCTTACCGCGGCCCATGCGCTGAAGCTGGTTCGCGAACTGCACGATAAGAATCCCGTGTTTGCTGACGAGCCCCATGAGCGTGACAAGTCCGACCTGCGTATAGATGTTGAGCGTCGAAAAGCCGGTATTGATGAAGACGAGAGCACCGAAGAGCGCCATTGGGACGGATATCAAAATGACTAGCGCATCGCGGAAGCTTTCGAACTGTGCTGAAAGCGCAAGGAACACGATAATCGTTGCGAACGTGAGCGTGACCAGGAAGTTACCAGAATCTTGCATGAACTGGCGCGATAGCCCTGCGTAGTCGGTGTTGTAACCTGCCGGAGCTGCGTCGGTCGTGGATTTACGAAGGAAGTCGAGAACTTCGCCCTGGGAGACGCTAGGTGAGATCACAGCGGAGATCGTTGCCGCATTGAGTTGCTGGAACCGATTGATCGATTCGGGGGCGACCGTTTGCTTCAGGTACGCAACCGTCGACGCCGGAATCATGCTGTCGTCCGGCGTGCGCAAGTAATAGTCGAGTACCTGTGACGGATTCAGTCGATCTATTTGCTGGACTTGCGGAATCACCTTGTATGAGCGGCCAGCGATCGAGAAGTAGTTCGCGTAGTTACCGCCGAGTGCAGCGCCTAGCGCCTGTCCCACATCGCTTTGCGTGAGGCCGAGCGACGCGATCTTGTCGCGGTCAACCGTGACGACGGCTTCAGGCTCGTCGATCCTTAGATCGCTATCGACAAAGAGAAACATGCCACTTTCACGCGCTTTCTGAAGCACGGCTTTCGTCACCTCGTCGAGATTCTCGAAGGGCTCTGTCGTGCTGATCACGAATTGCACGGGGAAACCCTGTGCGCCCGGCAAAGGCGGGAACTGGAACGCGGCGACACGAGCACCAGCAACGCTATTCCACCTCTGCTGAAGGTCCTGTTGTAGGTCGGTTGCGCCTCGTTTCCGCTTGTCCCACGTCTTGAAGAGCACGCCGCCGAAGCCCTGATTCAATGTTGGCAGGCCAGTCAACTGAAACATCTGGGCATACTCGGGCAAGCGCCTCGACATTTCTAATACCTGATCGGCGTATGTCTGCATTTGCTGGACTGTGGCATTAGGCGGCCCCTGGATCAGCGATAGCACGATGCCTTGGTCCTCCTGCGGCGCAAGCTCTGCTTGCGATGTCGAAAAGAGATACACGGTTCCGCAAAGCAGCATAACTCCCATGACGACGAACACGGAAGATGTGTCGAGGGCTGCATGCAAGAGCCGCGCATAGCCGGCATGCACACGATCTAGCTGTCGATTGACGAAAACGGCGAAACGCCCGGACTCGTGCACGTTCCGGAAAATGCGCGAGCACATCATCGGCGACAGGGTTAGCGCAATCACGCCTGACACCGCGACGGCGCTCGCAAGGGTGAACGCAAATTCAGTGAACAGGGCGCCTGTCAGGCCGCCCTGAAAGCCGATAGGCAGATATGCGGCGATCAGCACGGCGGTCATTGCCAGAATCGGGCCGCCAAGCTCGCGCGCGGCGGTTAGCGCGGCTTCCATGGGAGGCTTGCCTTCATTCATGTGGCGGTCGACATTCTCAACGACGATGATCGCATCGTCGACCACGAGCCCAATCGCGAGCACCATCGCGAGTAACGTCAACAGATTGATCGAGTAACCGAGCAACTGCATCATGAAGAACGTGCCAATCAGCGAAAGCGGCATCGCGACCACGGGTACGATGACGGCGCGCAAACGGCCGAAGAAGAGGAAGATAACGGCCGTGACAATCAGTAACGCCTCGACGAGCGTCTTCACTACTTCATCAATCGCGCTGTTGATGAAGTCTGTCGCGTCGTAGACGATATCACCAGCCATCCCCGTCGGGAACTGCTTTTGCAGATCGGGAAACACCGCTTTAACGCGTCTGGCCACATCGAGCACGTTTGCGTCAGGCGCTACCTTGATTCCGATAAACACAGAACGCTTGCCGCCGAATGCGACGCTGGAATCGTAATTGTCCGCGCCTAGCACGACATTGGCAACGTCCTCGAGACGCACTATCACTCCGTTCTTCTGTTTGACAGCCAGTTTCTGAAAGTCCTCCACCGAATGGACATCGGTACGCGCGTTTAGACTAACGCTGGTCATCTGGCCTTTTGTTGTACCGAGTGTCGCGAGGTAGTTATTGTTGCCGAGTGCTGTGTAGACATCAGAAGCAGTGACATTATGCGCTGCGAGCTTGGTTGAATCGAGCCATGCGCGCAATGCGAACTGGCGACCGCCCAGTATCTCCGCGGTCTGCACGCCCTGAATGGAGTCGAGCTTCGGCTTCACGACGCGCAGCAGATAGTCGGTGACATTGTTGGGCGGCAGCACGTCGTTGTAGAAGCCCATATACATCGCGTCGGTGGTCTGACCCACCTGCATCGTCAGCACCGGCTGCTGGGCCTCGCGTGGCAACTGGTTACGCACCGACGCTAACTGTGTATTGATCTCGGTGAGTGCGCGGTTCGGATCATAACTCATGCGTAGCGTCGCGTTGATTGTCGACACGCCCGTGCTGCTTTTCGACGACATGTAGTCAATGCCCTGCACCTGAGCGATGGCGGCCTCCAGCGGCTGCGTGATGAACCCAGCCATTGTGTCGGCGCTCGCCCCGTAATAGGAAGTGGTAAGCGTGACTACGCCCGTCTGGGTCTGGGGATATTCACTGACCTTCAGCGTGGAGAGCGAACGCAAGCCTAGTACGAGGATCAGCAGGCTCAGCACTGAAGCGAGGACCGGCCGGTTGAGAAAAATGTCGGTGAATTTCATCGGGCGGCCTCTCACTGCTCCTGAGGCGTCGGAGCAGGGCTGTCCGCAGGTAGCACACGATTATTGATGACGAGCGGTGTGCCGTTCTGTAGCTTGAGCTGACCGCTCGTGACGACCTGCGCGCCCTCGTCGAGACCCTTCAGGATCGCCACCTGATCGCCGCGCGTGGGCCCCGGCGTCACGAATACCTGTTGCGCCACCGGCATCGTTTCACCGTGCGCGTTTTTGTGCTCGCTCGGTCTAATGACGAATACCGTTGCACCGTACGCATTGTGCGCGATCGCGGTTTGCGGCAAGGTCAGATAGCGCTGCTCGCTACCTACATCGATCTTCACGTTCGCGTACATGCCGGGCAACAGCTTGCGCTCGCGGTTGTCCAGGACGGCTTCGATCTGCACGTTGCGCGTCGTGCTGTCCACGCGCGGATTTATCGCGCGGACTTGGCCGCCGAAGCTGAGGCTCGCAAATGTGCTCGTATTTACGGCGACGTGCTGTCCGGCCTCGAGATGCCCCAGTTGCTCCTGGGGTAGATGAAAGTCGACGTAAATGGGATCGACGGCTTGCAGGGTAACAATTGCGTCCCCCGGGCTGATGTACTGGCCGGGATTAACGGTGGTGATCCCCACGCGTCCTGCGAAAGGTACGCGAATGGTTTTCTTGGCGACGAGCGCAGCTTGCTGTTCGACTTGCGCCCGTTTGCTCTTCAGTTCGGCAGTGTCGGCATCCAACTGCGCTTTTGAGATGGCCTGAATCTCATACTGTGCCTTGTCGCGCGTGTAAACCGTTTGCGAAAGGTCCGCGGCAGCTTGTAGCGATGCGAGCTGTGCGCGATCAGAGTCGTCGTTGAGGCGCAGGAGGACCTGTCCAGCTTTCACATCCTCTCCGGAACTGAATTCGATCTCGCGCACGAGGCCTGCCACTTCTGTCGTCACGTCGACGCCGCGCACCGCGCGCAGGCTGCCCGTGGCGGAAAGCTGTGGCTGCCAAGTCTGATAGCTGACCACAGCTGACGTGACCGTGGCGGCGGCCATGCCATCGCGCATCATGAATTTTTTAATCGTATGCGCTTTGTAAAGATTGAAGCCGATCAGCGTGCCGAGCAGACTGCCCACGCAGATCAGCATGATGATCATCCGTTTTCCTGTTTGTCTTTTCGTCGTCATCGTAGTGTCCTTGCACGGCAAACTCTCGAGGCACAAGCGTCTTTGACGCGCTGGCCGGGAAACGTATGCAGCGCGCAGCAATCGTCATGAGCATTCACTGGGAGCGGAGACCGGCGTTGGCATCCCCCTTCTCGTCATACGCCGTGTCATTCCACCAACCACCACCCAGTGCCTGGAATAACGCGGCTGTATCTGCATAGCGAGCTGCTTGCGCCTGCGCGAGATTCACGACGGCCTGCTGATATTGGCGCTGTGCGTCGAGCAGCGACAGATAGCTGAGTCCGCCGACTCGAAACTGTCCGCGCGCCACATCCAGTGAACTGCTAGCCGCGCGCGAGGCTTCGGTTTGCGCGGCAAGAGCAGCCGCGTCGTGATCGAGTGCGCGCAACGTATCCGCCACATCTTCGAATGCGAGCAGCACGACTTGCCGATATCGCGCGTTGGCCTCGTCAAATGCGGCTTCCGCCGCCCTTTTTTTTGCGGTCAACTGCCCACCATGGAATATTGGTTGGGTGAGTCCCGCGCCGATGTTCCAGATCATGTCGGCATACTTCAGCATGCCAGCCGGCGTTAAAGACTGCGGGCCGTAATTCGCGGAGAGCATGAGTTGTGGGTAGAGGTTTGCCGTGGCGACTCCGACCTCGGCGCTCGCCTGGTGCAGCACGGCATCGGCGGCCAAAATATCCGGCCGCTGCCGGACCAGCGAGGAAGGCAGACTGACCGGCAAGGTTTGCGGCAGCGTGAACATCGACATCGTGAATTCGGGCACACCTGTTTCGCTCGGTAATCTGCCCGAAAGCACGGCAAGCTGGTGTCGAGTCCGATCAAGCGACTGCCGCAGCAACGGTAGCGTCGCCCGTGTTTGCGCGACTAACGTCTCTTGCGCGAGCACGGCAATCCGGTCCACACCGCCGAACTCGAATTGCTTGCGCAGAACGCCAAGCTGCGTCTCCTCGTCGGCTACAATGTTCTCGGTCGCGCTGATCTGCTCACGCAGCGACGCTTCCTTGACGGCAGTCGTGACGATGTTTGCCGACAGTGCGAGGTAGGCGCCTTGCAGCTGAAAGCGCTCAAAATCGACCTGCGCGCCCAGCGATTCGAGCTCGCGCCGAACACCACCAAAAAGATCCAGATCATACGAAACACTTACTGATGCGTTGTATAGAGTCAGTATTTTGTTGACGTTGGGCTGCCCCAACGTCGCGCCGTTCAGCTTTTCACGTAGAGCGTTGAGCTTGGCATCGACAGATGGGTAGAGTGCGCTCCCTGCTTGTGCGCGCAGATCCTCGGCGGCCCGGCGTAGCGCGGCACTGGCTGCTGCGATCGTTGGGCTGTGTTTAAGTGCTTCGCTTATCAGCGTGTTGAGCGGCTCGCAGCGATAGAGCGTCCACCATTGAGCAGGCAGGTCGCCGCCGGCCGCAAACCGCTGCTCAAGTCCCGCTTCGCCCTGCGACGATGCCGTGCGATCAGGTAAAGGCGTTGGTGTGTAACGCTGAATGGTGGGTGGCGCTGGAGGGTGGTATTCGGGGCCGACCGTGCAGCTGGCCAGCGAGCCGAGCAGTGGAAACACTCCAGCGATTACTGCGGCGCGCATGACAACCCGGCCTGTTGTGTAGTGAAAAGCTACTGCGCAAGATTGCGGACGCAAACGTGCACGACCGGAGCTGCAATGGACCTCGTCATTCATCTATCTACCTGGCTTGCGAGCGATGAGTGTTGTCAATATTTGGATGCAGAACTCCCCCTGTTTCAACGGTGTTGCTGCGAAGCGTGTATGCAATCACGAATGATGGCAACGGTCAGAACTGTGGAGCCAATTCAGGACCATTTCGGCACCTTCGTCGACGGACTTACAACATGTCTCAATCAAGACGTCTGGATCCGTCGGCTCCTCATACGGGGAGTCGATGCCAGTGAAGCGCTGGATTGCGCCGCGCCTTGCCAGCCGATACAACCCTTTAGGGTCACGGGCCTCCGCCGCGGCTAAACTCGCGTGAACATGGATTTCGGCGAAATTATGGCTGCCCGCCGTAGACCGGGCGAGTTCCCTATCGCGGCGGAACGGCGAGATGAGGCATACCAACACTACGATGCCGGCGTCGGCCATTAATTTTGCGACCTCCGCGACGCGCCGTACGTTCTCGTGACGGTCTGCATCGGTAAAGCCAAGGTCTCTGCATAGACCGAGCCTGACGGAGTCGCCGTCAAGAATGTAGGTGAGTCGGCCGGCTGTATGGAGACGCGCCTCCACGGTGTCAGCAATAGCCGACTTTCCCGCGGCTGATAGGCCGGTAAACCAGAGAATGGCCGGTGTTTGCCGAAGCAAGCGTGCTCTTGCCTCCGGGGGAACCCGGAAGCCGTGCGCATACAACTCTGAAGTCGAAGGCTCATTCGCCATACTTGCCTACTTAGATCGGTGCGGTCGGGGTATGAGCTTGCGCTCACTTGTTGCGGCATTGCGGTGAAGATCCCAATTCATGCAACCCGAAAAGATTCCGGTTCGTCGACTGTCGCCGATATCTCATTTCTGCATGTCTTGGTGAATAGAAGACCATTGCACCAAACGTGTTCGACACCTCCCCATTCACACGCCGACGCAGCATCGGGAAAAAAGCCTCGTCCCAGGTGGTTGGCGCTGGTGTTGCACAGCAAGGGAAGGCCTGTGAGCTTCTCGTATTCGATTAGCAGCTGCGCTACAGGGTGTTCGGATGACCTTGCAATGGTCTGCAATCGCGCAGAACCATCGAGATGCACGACGGCAGGTATCCTGTCCCGCCATTCGTCGCGTGTTTGATGATCGAACAGCATGTAGGGATCTGGAGTGCCTGGGAGAAATACAGCAGGCGCCCGGTCTTCAAGACATATAGGCGCCACAGGACGGAAATATTCCCGATGCTTGACATCGTTGAGAAGAGCCTTCATGCTCGGCAAAGTCGCAGCGGCGAGAATACTTCTCGCCCCAAGTGCTCGGGGGCCCAGCTCGGCGCGTCCGGAAAGGAAAACGACGGGCCTATTTTCGGCGAGAATATGTGCAAGTTCAGCTAGGGAACAAGGTGACG
Organism: Paraburkholderia sp. CNPSo 3076; assembly: GCF_026343935.1. Taxonomy (NCBI): domain Bacteria; kingdom Pseudomonadati; phylum Pseudomonadota; class Betaproteobacteria; order Burkholderiales; family Burkholderiaceae; genus Paraburkholderia; species Paraburkholderia sp. CNPSo 3076. The sequence continues at coordinate 7,704 of NZ_JAPMAL010000055.1, forward strand.
CAGACCAGCCGGGCGCTCGGTTGCCCGTTTTCATTGCGGGGCCGCTATATACCGACCACTCTAACGGCATGAAGCCCTCGTTCGCGGCTATTGCGCAGCATGCGGTGCCGATCGCCGAACCGCTGTCGTTCGGAAAGGGTGGAATCCAGGTAGCATCGAACAAGCCACTTGCGCGTAATGCACTGTTCCATTTGATATTGAGTCCGCATCCGCCGGATATGCACAGGTTGCGCGGCCCAGGAATACAATGGCGCCGCAGAGCCTTTTCCATTTCGCGGACGAGTAGGCGCTCGAGGAAAGTATGGAAAGAGGCGAGTACGTCTTCGGGAGGTTTAGCCTGCAGCTCCGGCACGCATGCGTGGAAGAAATTGCGTATCGCTGCGAGCGACGTACTCGGAAGGTGGAGATTCTGGCGATAGTTTCGCGCAAGTTCTGTGTCGCCTGCAAAGCGTTCAAGGTAAAGATGGCGAAATATAGCAACGATTTCTTCGTCGACTGACCCCAAGGCGATGTATGCCATTAGCTTTCCGGCCACTCCCAGGTCCCACTCCGCACCCGCCGCCTTTGCGTACGGCCCGAAATGATGTCCGGCCGCCGCATACATTTGACCGATGATGGGGAACAGCTGGTCAATGAGCCGCACGTCGTCGCGTCCTACATGGTACAACCGTGGCACCATGCCGCCATCCCACACCAGGCATAACGCAGGTTGCCCAAGTTGTGCGAACGGACTCGTGCAGTATGCGGCGGCGACATGGCCGGACACGTGGGGGTAGCTCCTGTACCGATATGACTTGCCACCGATCAGCAGCCCAGTGCCGTCGACCGAAGCCAGAAGATCGCCGTTTTTTCGTTCCGTATAGGGGGCACCCTCGAGGACGATTGGGGTGGGGCCGCTCAGCACCTGAAACTGCGACGTGACTTCGCCGTCCCAGCCGTCGATCACAAATTCGTCGATGTCGTCAGTCCGTAGACCGTGCTCGGCTAATGCCGTTTCAATTGCATCGAGGTTCCGTATATCGTGATATCTCGGATTGTTGTCCCGCTTCTCCTGTTCGATGCAAAAAAGGAGCGTTCCATCTTCGACAACGGCGATTGCTGCGTCGTGTGTCAGCTTGAGGCCACAGATGCGCATGGTATCTTTCACCCTAGCGAGGGAAATCTGATTGATGGGAAAAATGCACTGCCTTCTGGAAGCGTGCGAGCAGGCAATCCTCATTGGACGACTGGCCGACGCACTCGACTCGCTCAATCTCGGTGAACCGTTCGTTTAGCATCTTCAGCACCGTTTCAGCACCAGCAATATGTCCCCAGCGTTGACAATTGGCGTCCCGTGCTGAACCGAATATCAACTGGCCGTCAGGCGCGAGTACGCATGCCAGTTTGCGGATAGCATCCCGCACTTCGGCGATGTCGGCGAGATAGTAGAAAACCTCCGCGACTACGATCAGTTCGAACCGCTCTGCGCTGGAAAAGTGCTGGACGTCTGCAACGATCCAGTTCACGTTCGGAGGGTAATTTAGCCGCCTGCGTGTCCTCGCAAGCGCTTGCGGCATCACATCCATCACGGTGAGCCGCTCACAGTATGGCGCCAATTTCTCTGTGAACGCGCCCCCCGCACATCCGACCTCAAGAGCATGGGCAACGGGACCTTTAGCGAGCGATAATCGAAGCATGTGCATATGACGCTCATGCTCGAACGGACTACTGTCCAGTTGCCACGGATCGTCCGCGTCCAACTCCCGACGCAACAAGTCAAAATGCGTTACGTTTTTCAATTTAGCTTACCTGAGAGTGTGCGTTCAAATCTCGTTGCAGGACAGATCGAGCCGCTGACCGCGTGTCTGGTGCAGATGCAGGCGAGTCATAGCTCAGGGCCATTGCGTTCGATTTCAGTCCCGTGCGGCCACTCACTCATACCCCTATCAATCGGCAAAATCACCGCCAGTACATCTTCAACACGTGTTGCGGGCAAATCGAGGTGAACGTTGGGAAGCGTTGAACGGACGCGAACCCCCGAGATGATGGTTCCCATTCCATGTCGACATAACCTGGTGAAGTGGTTCTTCAAAGCATGGCGGACGGTGGCGAATGCGAATGGCACGCGAAGCTCCTGCAATACAGGATACATCGCGCGAATGGATTGGCTGATTCCGAGCCCCTCTAGGTCTGGCCGCACTCCATACAGACCCAGTTCTGCCACCAGCACGTCGGTTGCGCCAACCTTGATGAAGCGGCGCAACGAACCCATGTGCGCCGCCACACCTTGCGAATCGTAGGCGATGGCGCGGAGTTCGGGCCTCGCCCCGGCCCAACTTCGACCGCCGTCGAACGGCTTTGCATTGAACGGTCCGGTTGGACCATACGTTGTCCGGAAAAACTGGGCCAATTCGAGATGATCGGAAAGCTGGAGCTCATTCTCCCAGCACAGTTTCCACTGCACCTTTGAGGACATGGAAAGTTACCTTATTCAGTTGCGTTTACGCGCAACCCGTGGCGTGTGATTGCCCAGAAGGCGGAAGCATCGCATTCGGGATTTTGCGCCAGTAGGAAACGCAAAGATCGTAAAATGAATCTTTAGATAGCAGCCTTGTTAGAAGGATAGATTTGGTGCTGTTTCTATGGAAATGAACATGGGCGAACATGGGTCATGTGATCACGAGAAAGTCCATCCCACGCTGTTTCAAAAAATCTCTCATACGGCCCGCGAGTGAAGTGACCTTTCAACTCTTCGAAGTTGAGTACGGTTTGCTCCAGGGGCCGTACTTCCTGCCTTTGAAGCGCCGTCCTGTGAGAGCAGGGATGCACGGAAGTCCCAAGGAACGTCTGCACGGCTTCCATGCATCCGGCGGGGTCATCGAGGAGGTTTTCATAGTCTATTGAAAGCAGATTCTCTGGCGCAAAAGAGTCGACGACTTGACGATGAAAATCGTCTGCAGCTTTGAAGTAGGCTTCGCATAATTCAATAGTCAACGCGACCTGCGGAGGCGGAGCTGATCCATTGTCCGAACCGTACTTCAGCCATTCACCACTTTGTCTCGCTTGCACCAGGGATCGCAGAGATTCCAGCGTATTCCTGCGGACTACAAGCATCGCCTTCAGGCATGGCCACCGTGCCAATTCTTCAAAGAACCCGGGGCGTTCCTGAAATTGCGGCTGATTGATCTTGCAACCGATATGCGTGGCGTACGCCTTTCCCTTTTGGACCGGATAGCGAAGATAGGCAAGTTCGAGAAGTTCCCGATTGCTGCACCTAAACCGGTTGGTGTCAGGCCAATTGGTGTCGTGGGTGTTGAGCAACTCGCCATTGCTCAAAACGTTCGGATGAGCATTCAGCAGTTCTTCCAGATAGTGAGTGCCGGTTCTGGGCATCCCGAGAATCACGAACGGCTGAGTTTTCGGCATGAAGTGGGTCATGGCGTGCATTTAATTAGGTTGAAAGCGGTGGTTCGGATGTAGCCCCAGTCCGGCGCTTATCACAAAACTGCTTCTGAGGCGCAACGCCGTCAGCGTCAAGACATCAGGCGGCGCCGGACCAGTGTCGCAGACAGGAAAAACGGCAGTACTGTGTAGACACAAAGCACGCTCAGATGCAGCCCCATGTCGCCGACCGGACGTGCAAGCATCGCCGGACGGATCAATTCAACGGAGTGGGCAAGCGGCAGGAACTGTGCAAGGTATTGAAGCGCGACAGGCAGTTGGCCCTCAGGGAAGACGACACCACTCAGGAACAACATGGGCGTAAGCACAAGCGTCTGGTAGAAAACGAAATAGTCATAACTCGGCGCGATTGCGACGAGTACCATTGCCACGCTCGCGAAAGCGAGGCCAGTGAGAAAAACGACAGGGATCACAGATACGATGCTCGAAAACGCCGCGTAACCGAGCGTCGCCGCAACCACCATCACGGCGGAGCCCGCGAGAAGGGCTTTTGTAGCGGCCCATGCCAATTCGCCAAGAATAACATCGCCAATTGTCAGTTGGGTGCAGAGCACGGCTTCCCACATGCGCTGAACTTGCATGCGAGCGAAGGCAGCGTAAATCGTTTCAAAAGTCGCTGAGGTCATGGCGCTTGTCGCAACCATTCCAGCCGCTAGGAACGCAATGTAAGGAGCGCCGTCGATGTGACCTATCATTATTCCGACGCCGAAGCCGAGACCAAACAGGTACATCATCGGGTCCGCCAGGTTGCCGAGAAGGGAGATAAGTGCCGCTTTTCTCCACGCCAGATAATTGCGCCGCCATACAGTGCGCCAGTTCCAAGCGTTGCCGGGTAGGGCTATCATAAACTCTTCGCGCATTATTCAATCCTTCATTTCTCGTCCGGTCAGCCGAAGAAAAACGTCCTCCAGGTTCGCGGGACGTTGCACAATACGCAGACCTGTGCGCTCGCGCAGTTGCGTGCACACCTGTTGTGGATCGGCCGTGTAGCAGAACAGTGCATCACCGCTTACCTCTGTACGCTGCGCAAACGGCATCAGCAGCGTTTTGAGTTCATGTGGGTTGCCGCCATATATCTCGAGAACGTGACTTCCAATCTGCTCGTGGATTAATGCATCAGGTGCCCCCTCAGCAATGGTGCGTCCTCTGTCGATTACACATAGCCGATCGCACAATCGCTCTGCCTCTTCCATGAAATGAGTAGTGAGAAGAATTGTTTTTCCGCGTGCGAGTAAACAGCGCAATCGATCCCAGATGAGGTGGCGCGCATGCGGATCTAGCCCAGTCGTCGGTTCGTCCATGACAATAAGTTGCGGATCGTTGATGAGCGCGCGTGCAATGGTTAGGCGGCGCTTCATCCCGCCCGATAACTCGGTGACGCGTGCGTGAGCCCTGTCCTCGAGGCGTGCGAACTGCAGCAAGGATGGAACCACCGCCTCGATTTCGCCTGTGCTCATCCCAAAGTAGCGCCCGAAGAGCTGCAGGTTCTCGCTCACACTAAAACCTGGCTCCAGGTTGTCGAATTGCGGAACGACACCTATGCGCCTGCGCGCCAGGCGTGCCCGCGCTGGCACCGGTTCTCCGAGGACGGTAATCACGCCTGCGTCAGGCAGCGCCATACCCAGCACCATTCGCGTGGTAGTGCTTTTGCCGGCACCATTAGGCCCGAGCAGACCGAAGCACTCGCCGGGTTCCACACGGAAGGACAATCCATCGACAGCAAGCTTACCGCCGTAGGATTTCCTTACACTCGAGAAGGTGATCGTTGCATTAGACATGGAGCCAGAACTGTATACAGACCACTGTTTAAGGAAGATTCCGCAGCGCGCGCGACGCTACGCATTACTCGCTCTTGGGAACACGGTGCTCGCCGCGGTCTTTGACGGCAGAACTGCGGGAAAGCCAGTCACTGTTGTCCAAGGTACATAGAGCGTATGCCTTTACAGGAAGCAGCAGCAAAAGATTGATGAGTGTGTGCACTGAAAATCCAAGAAATCGAAGCTCTTGGGCGCGAATGGCAGCAACGGAGCAGCGGACCATCGTCATTGAAGCAATAACGAAGCCTGCCTGCCAAGGAGCTGTGGCTGTGAGCACAATCTGCAGAAAGCCGGAGATCATTGAAATGGCGAGCAGCAGAGAGCCAATGTTCTGCGCTACCACATCAAGAGTTAGGTAGCGGTCAAGACGAGGCAAAAGGCGAAGGGCGAGCAGGGTGTCACGATAGGTGCTGCGCGCCCAGCGCAATTGCTGGCGCAGGTACGGTCGCAGCTTATCTGGAACCACGGTCGCGGCGACTGCATCTCGAACGTACTCCGTCCGATAGCCCGCCGCGAGCATGAGAATTGTCAGATGGCGATCTTCGCCGAAATCGCTGCGCTTGCCCCGGAACATTTGCGTTTCGTACTGGTCCAGCAGCAGAAGAAGCGCTGTGCGCCGGTATATTGCACACGGTCCGCAGCAGCACATCACAGCGCCAAAGCGCGCTTGAGCCGCGCGCTCCTCGTTGCACGCAAGCCAGTATTCCATATCGATCAGGCGGGTCAGCCACGTGTCGCGGCGATTGCTGGCTACCAATTGACCCATGGCTGCACCGACCGATGGGTCGCTCATTGTCAGCACGAGTTTCTTTACTGCGTCCGGCGCCAGAGTGGTGTCCGAGTCTACGTTAAGTATGAGCTCTGAGGTCGAAGAACGTATCGCGGCGATTTGCGCTTTGCGCTTTCCCACATTCTGTGGAAGAAGCAGGACATTGAATCGCGGATCATGCTCGTGCTCCCGATACACCACGTTCAACGCATCGCGGTTGGCGGATCCATCATCGACCACGTGAACCCTGATGGCGCCCGCGTAATCCTGGGCCCCAATCGAGTCGAGACACGCCCGTAGCGTTTCTGGATTTTCGTTATAGCACGGGACGATGATGTCGATGTCCGGCAAATACTCGGTGTCGGATATCTTGATGCATGCAGGTGGGCCGCTAGTCGGCAGAGTGTGAAGAACCTGCGCGCTTTTATAGATGGCCGAAAGTGACGCGTATAATAGGACAGATGTCGTGTTGATTGCGGCAGGAATGTTCATCGGGGTCGGTGTGCTAGGAGACGTTGGGATTCTCAGTACAGGCCTGCCGGGAGCGATGGCGCGGGAGTCAGGCACGGTAATACCATCTAGGTTCACGCGCGATTCGAGGGGCAATTATTCTCGTGCATGTAGAGTTGGCGTTTCTTCATGGAACAGGAAAGACGCTGTTATAGCGTGCGAGAAAAATGTCCAGTAACGTACCTCATGGTAGCGAGGTCGACAAAACGCTTCCATCGGCGTCGGCTGAAAGTCAGATCAGCCTACGCCTTCTTCGGGGTCAGTATTTCCTTAGTTCTAGCCATGATCGTCAGCGCGCAGACCACGCGCATAGTTATCTATTGGTAAGACGTTTCTAATGGAGTATATCGTCCACTTGTCGAGCAGTTTGGGGTCAGAGATGCTCGTAAAGCGAGATTTTCCATTGAACTTACGGAAGTGAACTGATGACGAAGCCCCTTTCCTTCAATCCTAGAATCAGGCGCGATAGTGCTATGACAGTCTGCACGCGCGAAGCATCGCGATGATGCAAGTCACACTCTTCGGGAGGAGCCCCGTCGTGCAGCAGTACTATCGAGCCGGGCAGAACGGATGTCAGTACAGAATCGACAATCGCCTCGGCACCCGGACGGGACCAATCTCGTGGATCTACCGACCAGTGGAGTGACATTAATCCCGCTTTCATGGATTCGGAGATAACGTCGTTCGTCCATTTGCCATACGGCGCGCGCATATATCGCACCGCTGCCGCTGGGCAAGCACGCTGGATAAGCGCGTTCGCTTCTGCTATCTCGTGCCGTATTTGACCTGGCTCACATTTCGACAAATCCCGATGGGAGAGGCTGTGATTCGCGACATCGTGGCCTTCCGAGACCATGCGCCGGATCAGTTCCGGATACTCAGCCGCGTAGGCACCGAGTACACAGAAGGTTGCCGGTACCCGTTGCCGCGCCAGCAGATCTAGTATTTTCGGGGTCCATATCGGGTGTGGTCCGTCGTCAAAGGTAAGGTAAACCTTACGCAAACCGTTACGTTCGCGCTCGTTTGGCACTTCCGCAGTAGATTGCAGCATTTCACAATCGCTCAGTCTTCTCATGGTCTTCCACTCATCTTTGGATGAGTCGCCGTCTGCCTTGGAACCAGCCACAGTCGCAATCGCGAAATGCCGCGTAGTAGCTCAATATCTGGGAGTGGATGTCGAGAGTTGTTCAGTACAACGACAGGAATATTCATATCAATGACTTGCATGTCAAGCTGAATTGCCGTAACTTTGCGGTACCTCAGTTAATTTGTACAATCGATTCTGTCGATGTGCTTCATCCATAATGCGGATTATTAAAAATGCGCTTCAAAGGCCTCGATCTGAATCTTCTCGTCGCGTTGGACGCATTGATGGCGAAGCGTAACGTCACGCTTGCTGCACGCGATATCAATTTGAGTCAACCTGCCATGAGCGCTGCGGTGTCGCGGTTACGAGACTATTTTCGCGACGACCTCTTCGTGATGAGAGGCCGAGAGTTTGTGCCCACATCACGAGCGATAGAGCTTGCCGGACCGGTGCGGGAGGCTCTATCGCATATCCAGCTTTCCATCATCTCGCGCGACGTTTTCCAGCCGGCCAAGTCGGATCGCCGGTTCAGGGTCTGCCTCTCTGATTTCATGACGCTCGTCTATTTCCAGAAGGTCATTAAGCGCGTTGCACGCGAGGCTCCCGCGGTCAGTTTCGAATTGATTTTCCCAGACGACGAGCCTGGGGATTTGCTGCGGCGTGGCGACGCCGATTTTTTGATTCTGCCCGATCTATTCCTGCCGGATACTCACCCGAAAGCGCCGCTCTTCGACGAGAGGCTCGTGTGTGTAGGCTGTCCCGCCAACAAGCAGTTGTCGGAGCAGCTTCCGCTTGACCGGTATATGTCCATGGGACACGTGACGGTGAGGTTCGGGCGGGCACGCAGGCCTACGATCGAAGAGTTTTTCCTACTAGATCTCGGTCTCAAACGGCGCGAAGAGGTCGTCGTCCCGACCTTTCACCTCATTCCGGCGGTGCTATCGGGTACCCGTCGCATTGCGACGATCCCATTAAGGCTTGCCAGGCATCTCGGGGAGGCCTCTCCTCTGCGGATCGCCGAAGTACCGCTCCCGCTATCCACTTTTACTGAGGCTATCCAATGGCCTGCGCTGCATAGCGGTGATCCTGCAAGTATCTGGATGCGCGAGCTATTGCTGGAGGAGGCGCAAAGTCTTGTTTAGAGGCGGTTTCATAAAGACTGTTGAGCCCGATGAAGGATGTTCCAGCAGATCGGGCAACAGCCGAGTTTGAGAAACGTTTCATGAATGTCGGCGCGACGTTCGAAGCAAATACGTAGACGGCGGAAGTTGTGCAACCAGGCATGTGTACGTTCGACGACGGATCTTTCCACGGCCACTGCCGTGGGGGAGGCCGCGTCGCGCGATGCTGGTGGGAATGCTGCGCCCGTGAAGAATGCGTCGGTATTTGTCGTGGTCATAACCCCGGTCAGCGTAGGCGCGGCAGGGACGGCTCAAAGGCCTCCCACGCACGCCGCTAATCCGTACGATGGCCTCAATCAGCGGAACAAGTTGGGTGGCGTCGTTACGATTGGCGCCAGTCAGGATTGCCGCGATCGGTGTTCCGTGGGCGTCGGTGGCGAGGTGGTGCTTGGATCCTGATCGCGCTCGATCAGTGGGATTCGGGCCAGTTTTCGCCGGCCCCAACTGCGCGAACCGACGACGAGTCGACGACCACGCGCGAGAAATCGATCTTGTCGACCGCCCTCAACTTCGCCAGGATGCGTAGCCTGCGCCAACAACTGACGCCGGAGCCGCACCCCATCTCGGCTGGCAAATCTCGCGGATACCGGTCTTCAGCACGAACAAGATGCCGTTCAGCACAGCCCGATCCGGTACCGGTTTGCGGCCCGGATGCTTGAAGCGCCGTGCTTCGCTGGTGGTAGCAGTGGCTCGATCAGTGCCCACAGTTCGTCGTCGATGATTGGTTTGCCCGTCTCCTCGATCCTGTTGATACGACGATCGAGGTCAACGGGTTACGTTACGAGTTAACAGCCCCTATGAACTCTTTTGAAACCGTCTCTTAGCGTGATGTCATCTGTACTGCTATTCGGCGAGCCCACGCTTTCGGCCAGCGTGTATCGGAAATCGCGCAACGTCGCGCGAATTGCCCTGTCGATTTCTTCCTCCGATGCGCCGCGATAGCGGAAGCGTGCGAGGATGTTGCTAGAGCGGCGGGAACCGTTGAATAAGTGACGTCTCACCGGGAAGATAGCTTCGTAAAGCCCCGGGATAGCGTTCGGCAATTGTGCGTCGACGAATATCTTGCCGACGGGCTCTGGCAGCATCAAGAATCCACCGCGTGTGGGGGAGGTTGACGCGACTGACGCCGCCTGCGCCCGTGCGGCGAACCGCGCCTCGTCACCTGATTGGTGGGTGACCCAGAGGTCGAAGAGGTCGACGCCGTACAATTCATGGAAAAGAAAGGGAATTTCCCCGCTGCCGACACGGGCACCGACTTCCAGAAAATAGAATCCGTCGCAAGCTCCGATTATCTCGAGATGAAACGGTCCATTACTCAAGGCGAGCGCTTTCAGGCATGCCGCCGCAAATTCAAGCACAGCATCATTGAGTGGCCCCGGGTCGAGCATCACCGAGCCTAGGGGTTTTCCTTGTGCAAACTGAAGACGGGTGTTGATGTAGCGGGACACGCGCGCAATTACCCATGTGTTGTCTCGCACGAAACCGTCAACGTGATAAACGGGCCCTTCGATGTACTCCTCGCACTCATACTCAACCAGCGGTAGTGTCGGCCACAACATATCCAAGCGCGTACGGGTGTCGATGAGCCGTACGTCTAGGCTTGCGGCTGCGGTACGTGGCTTTACAATGATCGGAAAGCGCATTACAGGGGACGAATTTGCTTTCGCAAAGGCCACATCTTCCAACGCTGCAACGCGTGGCACGCGCAGGCCCGCGGCAGCAACGGTATGCTTCATAACGGCCTTGTCACGAAAGCGGACGACGGTATCGTGAAGATCGCCAGGAATATTGAACGAATTGCGCAGTCGCGCGGCCTTCAGAAGGTCGAATTCGGACAATGCGATCAGCCTGTCGATGCCGCCGAGCGCCGCTTGACAGGAGGTCATCGCCTTATGCAGCGCGTCTTCATCGAGGATGTCGGATAGCTCTTCGACGTGCGCGGTTTGAGAGGTGTCGAGCGCAGCCGCGCCGTTCGGCGTGCAGATATAAGCGACGTTATTCGCCGCATGATCGATGTAGCGATGGTAAGCTGCAAAGCCGTCAGACCAGCGGTTAAGCACGACTATGCGGCTACGCGGGGCGGGGTTGTTGGTTGTCATGAAGGGCAAACCGTTCAGATATCTTTACAGGCCCGGCGGGATCCGAGCGTTCTCAGCGCTTCGGCAAGGCGCAAATCAAGGGTCGGGCGATCTGGCGCGATGAACAGCACATGGCCGACACGGCCGCTCATCGCCGCTCGCAGTGGCACTGTGCCGCCGATATGAGAATGGACCTCCACCTCCTGGAAACCTGGTATGGCGCGAACGCGTTCGACGGCGGCCGCGTCGCCTACAGGTGCGAAGAACCGTACGCCGCTAACACACACTGCAGGTTTTGCATCGGCGTCGGGGGCTGGCTCGGGATCGCCGAGGTGGCTGCGTATCGCTATTTCCGGCAGAGAGATTGACCTGCTGAGTTCGATCAGCCGAGAGATGTGATCACCTCCGAGGCAGGCCGCGATCTTGATCAGCACCGGACCGTCGCGTGTTATGCGCACTTTGGCGTGGAAAACACCGAGGGTCAGTCCAATCTGCGCCGCGGCGTGCTCGACGTAATTGACGAGCGCGGCTCCTTGGTCCGCGGTCAAAGAGGCTTCGACAAAGTGGCCCAATTTTGTGAAATTCTGCTCTGCGCCCAAGAGATTTTCGGTTACTGCGACGACGCGGGGCCCGTGCTGGCTGCTGACGTAGCCTTCGATGCAGTACTCTGGGCCTTCCAGATACTGTTCAAGGAGCAACACGTTGCCGGTCTTATGGTCGATATCGACAACGCCGTGATGCATTGCGCACTCGACCGCAAGTTGCAACTGGGAAAGAGAATTGACGTACGTCACATGCATGCCTCCGCCGCGGACAGGCTTGAGGACGGCTGGAAAACCTACGTGCAAAGCGGCTGTCATGACGTCGCGATGATGTGCGATGAGGGCGAACACAGGAACCGCCAGTGCGGCGGCGGCGAGATGTATGCGGCTGCAGTATTTATCGCGCGTGAGTGCTGCCGCTTCCGGCTGCAAATGTGGAAGACCGAGGAGCGCCGCTGATTCAGCTGCTACGCCTGTTGCGTATTCGCAACCGGGTACGATCGCATCGACGCCGATGGCGCATGCGGCGACCGCCACGGCGTTCGGCGAGGCAGTGTCTACCATCGTGTACGGCACCGTAGCGGCCTGCAGTTTGCGTGACGGGGGGGGCTCATCGCAGTTGGCCGAAAACACGTGGGTGGCCACGCCAAGGCGCACAGCTGAGGCGACAAGCGCGGTCCCGGACGAACGCGGCTCAACCACGATGATGGCGGTCATTTGAATGCTGCCTGTTCTGTGCCGGGTTCCGGCCGGGGTAGGGTCGCGACACGCAACTCTTCGAAATACTCGTGAATCATTCCGACAAAGTTGTTCAAATAGATCTCTGCTTTCCCCATTCCGCCCCAGCCGCCGATCGCGAGCTTCAGAGCGATCCATGTGGAGTCTTCCAGGCTGCGCGATTCGGCGTACTCAATGTGGCTGAGCGTACCTTTTACGTAGTCGTGCCCGAATGCGCGCGCGGCTGATTCCGCGATGACCTTGTTGTAGCGGCCCGAATACCATGCCTGCAACCAGCTCCAGAGCATCGTAGGGAGGGGGCCATCGCGGACGATGCTGAAGTAGAGATATCCGATTAGCTTGTCTGTACTATTGAATGGTCTAATGCTGTCCACGCTTGCTGCGGTCAGGCCGAACCTCTCGAGGTCTTGCAGAAGATGGCATTCTTGCCCATATTCTTGTGCGAGGTGCTGCGCGAGCATCTGCGCGAGCGAGTTATCCTCGCGGCCGATTTTGTAAAGCGCGAACGCGCCTACTTCGTTGTTGAGCCGGATGCGTAACACGGTTTCGACGAGATGGCGGCGATAGTACTCACTGTCGATCCAGTCGCCGCGGTGGAACGCAACGGTTTCCGGCGAAATCGCGAGTATTTGGTCCATGGTGTGCTTGGCAAGCGCCTCGAAGCGAATCCGATCGTTGGGTGTATTCATGTGATCTCCAGATAAGATGAGAAGGAGCGAACGCGGCGCGCTGGGTTGCGGGTCGGCGGCGCATGAACCGGAGACACGAATTCTCGTCGCACGAAGCAATGGTGGCTCCCTCGGATTGCGAAAGTCGCCACGCCTGGCCTCGAAGCTGCGCACCGGTCGTTGTGCGACGAGAAGGCGTTGAAGGCCCACCGCTCTCGGGTGGCCCCAAATTGGGTCGCTCTTTGCAGAGCGGTCTGCTTTGGCAAACGCCATCGCATCGAAATGATTTCTGTCAACCGACAACTGGCCCAATCGTCTCCTTAAACACAGCGAATACTTTTTGCAACACGTATCTAGGCATCATTCTCATTCGTTTTTTGCTCACCCGTGCTCTCTACGTGAGCGACGGAAGGATACTAACCGCAGCGGTATGCGTGGTATAAGCTGATAATGTTTATGTTTGAATGAGGGAAATTGATGATTCGCGATCTCGACAGCACGCTACTGCGTACGTTCGTGACGGTAGTGGAAGCCGGCAGTGTGAGCAATGCTGCCATGGAGCTACATCGTACACAGGCTGCCGTCAGCATGGCCCTTCGGCGGCTCGAAGACGCAGTCGGCCAGCGCCTCCTTGAACGTTCCCCGCGCGGCGTGAAGCCGACCTCTGCGGGCAACGTTCTGTTGCCGTATGCACACAAGCTGCTCGAAATTGGCCTTGCGGCTCGTTCCGCCCTTACTTCGGGTGAAGTTGCGGGTACCGTGAAAATCGGAATTCCCGAGGACATCGCAATGAGTCACCTCCGCCATGCACTGCGGCAATTTTCGACATTGTTTCCTGATGTAGCCCTGGAGATCGTCGTTGATGCGAGTCCGGCCTTATCGCAGCGGCTCATGAGCAACACACTCGATTTCGCGATTGGTGATCCAGCTCTGATCCCCGCGGAACCGCTCGTCACCTGGCGACATCCCCTTCGCTGGGCGGTTGCGCGCACGCACAACGATAATCTCGGAGACGGTCCGCTGCCGATTGTTGCATTCGGCGGTGCATGCCGGTGGCAGGAGAGCTATTTTGCCACGTTGCTTGAAGCAGGTATCGCTTGGCGCGTGGCCTGCAAAAGCACGAGCCTCTCTGCGGTTCAGTCAGCCGTTGAGGCTGGGCTCGGCGTTGCGCTGCTTCTGGACTGGCAGGTGCGCCGCGATACGATGCGTGCGATCGATCACCATGCAGTAGGGTTGCCGCTGCCGCCGGTGGCGGAATTCGGTCTCTTTAGTCCTGGGCGCTTAGAAGACCGCTCGTCTGCGGCCAACGCACTTCAGCGTTTTCTCTTCCGTTCGCTGCAACTGAGTACTCTTGGAGACAGTGCACACGACGGAGCGTCAGCAGGCTTGCCACTGCGTGCTTCAAACTGATGAGCCTCTGAGACAAACGCGTCGAAGGGCCGAACTTCGGCGCGCCAAATGGAGGTGCAGACGATAACGTCCTGTTTTTTGAATCCAGCATTAACGCGAAAGTGACGCGTATTCTCTAATCCACGTGCAATCCTGCTATTTCCTCACAAATCAAGTGCGCGGCTCATACATTTGAATATAGACTGCCGCACAGATCTAAATTTGTCGCAAAACCTACGTTTTTTTTCGGTAGTATCCCATCTGCGCACAAAGATACCTCGTGTTCTTTGTCGCATTTCTGACGCCGCGACTGCGATTGTGTCGTCTCTGTCTGCTTTTGTCGGATTTCGTGCCCGTTGCGGCAAGAATTCACCGTGGCTTGCGCAAATGTAGCGCCGCCATTCATTGTGTTGGGACCCGGGTCCCGCGGCGCTAACGTGCAATTTCCGGAGTTCAGATTTATGTCGCATCTCGATGTCAATGAGAGTCATCTCAATTTTGATGTGGTCTACGAAGTAGTAAAGACGTTGACCTCGTCACGAGATACCGAAAGGACGTTGGAGAGATCTTTGCGTTACCTCTCATATGCGTGCGGATGGCGCTCCGCGTTTATTGCGGTCGCTGAGCCAGACGGCCATCTGGGCGGCCTGTGTGGCACGGGGTTGTCAGCGGGCTGGCGTGAACGTCTGCGTTTCCTGCCCAATGACGGGGTATTGGGGCGAATACACACCAACGACTCGGCCGTGGTGGTGGCGAGACTGCGTGATGAACCACTCTTCGTGGACAGCATCGAGATGTTTGACGGATTGGAAGGTGAGCATGTGGCACTGCTCGGGGCGCCGATCAGGTATGAAGGGCGTCCGCTCGGCGTACTTGTTGCGTTCTGCGAGAATACGGATGGACAGCGCGCCTTTGCTAGCGACCTCCAACTCATGAAGGTCGTCGCGGCGTCGATGGGCCAGGCACTTCTGCTTGATGGTGCGTCGGGGCAGATGCACCAAACCGCGCGACAGGAGATGAGACGAGCGGTCAATGCTGACCAGACTTCGTATCGTATCGACAATGTGCTCGGAGAATCTGCCCCTATGCAACGCGTCTTTTCGCAGGTTCATCAAGTAGCGCTTACGCGGACGACGGTGCTTTTGCGCGGCGAGAGCGGAACTGGAAAGGAGCTGATCGCGCGCGCGATTTATGGGTTATCGCCCCGCAAGGACCAGCCGTTCATCTCAGTGAACTGTGCGGCGCTCACTGAAACACTGCTAGAAAGCGAATTGTTCGGCCATGAGAAGGGAGCGTTTACCGGTGCGCAATATCAACGCAAAGGGCGTTTTGAACTGGCACACGGCGGGACACTTTTCCTCGACGAGATCGGCGACATTTCGCCTTCGTTCCAAGCCAAATTGTTGCGGGTTTTGCAGGAGCGAGAGTTCGAACGGGTGGGTGGCACCACCCTGGTAAGAGTCGACGTTAGGCTGATCGTCGCCACGAACCGCAACCTCGAACAAATGGTGAAGGCGGGGGAATTTCGTGCGGATCTCTACTACCGCATCAACGTCGTGAGTATCCTTTTGCCGCCGCTGCGCGAACGCCGTGAGGAAATTCCGGCAATGGCGCAGCACTTTCTGGATCGCTTTAACCGCGACAATCGTCGATCTTTGCATTTCAATGAACAAGCGTTTCGGGTTCTGTCCAGCTGCTACTGGCCTGGCAATGTGCGCGAGCTGGAAAATTGCGTTGAGCGTACCGCGACCATGGCGGATCACGACACGATAGATCGATTTTCCTTTCTGTGTGAGAGAGGCCGGTGCCTCACCAAAGAACTGCATTACATCGAACGAGAAGACGCTGTGCGTCCTGCCCGCACATTGGACGCTACAAACAGTGAAGTACCGAATGCCCTGTCGAGCGTAAGTGCCGGTGATTGGAATGAGGGTAGCTTCGAGACGCGAAGCGGTAGCGACATGCCGGGGAGCGAGCGGGAACAGCTTGTGTGGGCAATGGAGCGCTGTGGATGGGTACAAGCGAAGGCCGCACGACTCCTACATATCACGCCGCGGCAGATCGGCTACGCACTGCGTAAACACGGGATCAAGCTGCGCCGCTTCTGACGGCCGCGGCGGTTGCGCGCATGCACTTGGAGAGACTGGGCGAGAAGACCACCGGCAGGCAGGCTCTTGCCTGTCGGATCACTGTAGTGATTGGTTGGACTTCTTCAACGCAGGTAACAAGAACGACAAATCTGGCTTCGGCATAGCGCCGCTATGACCGCTAACTTGGGCTGCGATGGTGGTACGCAATTTGCTTGTAGTCGTGGACTTCTATCGTCGGGACTCTACGATGTGGCTAAAGACGAGCGCTGTCGAGATCATCAACGAACCGGGTTGCGCAAAGAACCTGGCGAAGAGCGAAAAGGAGCGCAAGCAAGGCTGTTCGAAGCAGGTTTCGCCGGGGGCGGCCGCTGGCGGATGCGCATTCGACGGCGCGCGGATCGCATTGCAGCCCGTGGTCGACGTTGCACACTTGGTGCACGGGCCTATTGCATGTGAAGGAAACTCTTGGGACAACCGCCATTCGGCATCGTCTGGGCCGACTCTTTACCGCACCGCGTTCACAACCGATATTAACGAACTCGATGTAATTTACGGTGGCGAGAGGCGGCTCTTCAGGAGTCTGCGTGAAATTTTCGAAAAGTACGATCCACCCGCCGTGTTCGTCTATCAGACGTGCGTGACCGCATTGATCGGCGATGACATAGACGCCGTATGCAAGCACGCGTCGGAAAAGTTCGGTAAGCCCATCATACCGGTGAATGCGCCCGGTTTCGCAGGATCCAAAAACTTCGGCAACAAGCTCGCAGGGGAGACGATCCTCGACTACGTCATCGGCACGCGCGAGCCGGCGTACAAGACACCATTCGATATCAATCTTATCGGTGAATATAACCTCTCGGGCGAGTTGTGGCAGATAAAGCCGTTGTTCGAGGCGCTCGGCATCCGGATTCTGTCCTGCATCTCGGGAGACGGCCGCTACAGCGAGATCGCGAGCGCACACTGCGCGAAGGTCAACATGGTGGTGTGCTCCAAGTCCATGCTCAACGTTGCGACAAAAATGCAGAAGCGCTACGGTATTCCATACCTCGAGGGTTCATTCTATGGAATTGGCGACATGAGCGACGCGCTGCGCGGGGTCGCGAGGCTACTGGTGGAGCGGGGTGCGCCGGACGATCTTATCGTGCGCACCGAGCACCTTGTCAAGGCAGAAGAGGCGCGCGTATGGGGGCGCGTTGCTCCGTACAGGCAACGGCTCGATGGCAAACGTGTGCTGCTCATCACGGGCGGCGTGAAGTCATGGTCGGTGGTCGCGGCGCTGCAGGAGGCCGGGCTCGAGATCGTCGGCACGAGTGTGAAGAAAAGCACGGAGGGGGATAAGGAAAGAATCAAGGAGATCATGGGCGATGACACGCGCATGGTCGACAATTTGACGGCGCGCGAGATGTACAACATGCTCCGGGATGCGAAGGCCGACATCATGCTGTCTGGCGGGCGCTCGCAGTTTGTCGCACTTAAGGCGCGCGTGCCGTGGCTCGACGTGAATCAGGAGCGGCCCCATCCATACGCTGGCTACGAGGGCGTTGTTAAATTGGTGCAGGAGATCGACCGTGCAATCCAGAACCCAGTCTGGCAGCAGGTGCGTATTCCTGCGCCGTGGGACGACGAAGGGCTAGTGCATCGCGGGGGGATTCTTAAGTCTTCCGCGCACATCAACGCGATTCCGCGGGGCGCAGACGGTGAGGCCTACGATTGGAACTTCCGCGCGGCGGTATCGAGTTGAGTTTCAGAGTGGGGCACATATCATGGCGATAGTCGTCGAGTCTGGAAAAGCCTGTACCGTTAATCCCCTAAGAATGAGTCAACCGCTCGGCGCGACGTATGCAGCCATGGGTCTTGATGCATGCATGCCGGTGATGCACGGCTCGCAGGGCTGTACGTCCTTCGCGCTCGTACTACTGGTGCGCCATTTCAAAGAAGCCATTCCGCTGCAAACAACGGCGATGAGCGAGGTCACCACGATTCTCGGCGGATACGAGAACGTAGAGACAGCGCTGCTGAACATTCGCAAGCGCGCGGCGCCTAAGATCATTTTGCTCTGCACGACGGGCCTGACTGAGACGAACGGCGAAGATGTGGAGGGGCACCTTGCGATGGTGCGAAAACGCAAGCGCGAACTGGACGATACTGAACTCATCCTCGTATCGACACCGGACTATATTGGTGCCTTTGAGGACGGCTACAGGCGCGCTGTGACCGCGATCGTCGAGACACTGGTGAAGCCGTTGCCGACGGTACCTCAGCAGATCAATCTGGTGCCGGGCAGTCATCTATCGCCTGGCGACATCGACGAGCTTCGCGAGATTATTTGCGCATTCGGACTGGAGCCGATTGTGCTTCCAGATGTTTCCGGATCCCTCGACGGCCACCTTGATTCTGCGTGGCGTGGCACGACGCTGGGCGGAACGACGATTGATCAGATCCGTGCCGCGGGGGCTTCGTCGTTCACAATTGGCGTGGGTGAGCAAACGCGCGACGCCGCCAAGACGCTCGAAGCAATTGCCGGCGTGCCGTTCGAGATCCTCGAGCGGCTAACGGGGCTGGAGCCGAACGACCGGTTCTTGCATCGCCTTGCACAACTTTCGGGGCGTGCAGTCCCGGCCCGGTATCGCCGGCAGCGCAGCCAGCTACTGGATGCGATGCTCGACAGCCATTTTTATACTGGCGGTCTCAAAGTGGCGATCGGTGCGGAGCCGGACTTGCTGCTTTCGATCGGTTCGCTGCTCCGTGAAATGGGTGCGGAACTATCTGTTTGCATCAGTACCACTGCTTCGGCATCGCATGCGCTGTTGCCGGCAAGCCAAGTCATATTGGGGGACCTGGAGGACATGGAACGAGGCGCGAATAATTGCGACCTGCTGATCACGCATTCGCACGGCAGGCAGATGGCCGGTCGACTCGGAAAGCCGCTGATGCGCGCGGGCTTGCCGGTGTTTGACCGCGTCGGCAACGCCCATCGTTGCCAGATAGGTTATCGCGGCACAATGAATCTTATTTTCGAGATTGCCAATCTCATGGTCGAGAGGATCTCGCAATCTCATCCGGGCGACTGGAAACTGCCGCAATCATTGGGCGGTCTTGATGTTTCGGTTCCGGGTTAGGTTTAAGAGAAGGGTGTTACATGCCGTAACTTGAACTTTATGAGGAGACCAGCGCATGAAGATCGCATTTGCGACACAGGACAAAGTGCACGTCGACGCTCATTTTGGCTGGGCGAAAAGCATTGCGGTCTACGACGTGACGACGGAGGAGCATACACTTTTACAGATTTTTGATTTCGGCGACAAGCTGGTGCAGGACGGCGATGATGAGAAACTTGCGCCGAAGCTCGAAGTGATCCGCGACTGCGCGATCTTGTATGTCGCGGCCATAGGCGGTACTGCGGCTGCGCGTGTAGTAGCACTTAATGTCCATCCAGTGAAAGTGCCGCAGCCGTTGCCGATCGAAGAAATTCTAATCAAGCTGAGCAGGGTTCTGAAAGGCACGCCGCCTCCGTGGTTGCGCAAGAAGCTCACCAGGGAACGTGGCAGATCGTACGATTTTGCAGGGGACGATGAGTTGCCATCTGGCCAAAACCGATCTTCGAGTATGGCGGTTCATGTTGCCAGTGACGCCTGTAGTGCGTCGTCCGATAAGGAGGGCATGATGAGTAACGATTTGCGGGAACTTAAGACGCGCCTGAAAAAACTCAACTCGTTGGCCACGCAGGCGAAGATGGATCTGCACGATCTGTCAGAAGAACTTCCAACGAGTTGGGAGCAGATAATGGTAGTCGCGCAACGCTGTCACGACGCGCATGCCGCGCTGATGCAGGCACGTCAGACCGCAGTTTCGGCTTCCGATTAAACTCCGGATCTCCAAATGAGCCATCTTTTTAGTGTGATACTCCCAAGCGGAGAGGTCTGGATACCTCGCTTTGTAGATTCACTCGATGAACAAAAATGCATCGGTTGCGGGCGATGTTTCCGGGTGTGTTCTCGCGGCGTACTTCAACTGTTAGGCATCGATGAAGCGGGCGATCATGTTCCACTGGATGATGAAGACGAGGACGAGCATGAAAAGAAGGTCATGACAATTGCGTATCGAGGTCTCTGCGTTGGCTGCACGGCATGTGCGAAGATATGCCCGAAAGGATGCTACACACATGCTGCGGCTCAAGTGTGAGCAAGCGAGGATTCCTATGGATTGCCACGCGGCGTTAATGCGCTATGCGAGAAACCCGGACGACTTGACGGTGCTTGCGGTCGCCGGTGTGCTCGCAGCCGCGGTCGACGAAGGCGGTACGGAAAGATTGCCTATCCCCGGACTGGATGCCGAGGAGACACACTGGCTGCTTGCTCGCTGGTTCCCCGATGCAGAGAGTTCACTGGGCCTTTACTTCGGTGCGCCGGTTGCAGATTCACAACCAGGACCGTCTTATGACGACATCGATCTTGTAACGTTGTTAAAGACACACGCCAATCCGGTGGCAGGCACAACGACCGAGATCCATTGCATTTCTCACGCACTGGCCTGCGCTTGCGCAGGCAAAAAACATTTGTGGCAGGAACTACGCCTTTCTTCGCGCGGCGAATTGTCGGCGCTTCTCGAGTACTGGTTTCCGGCGCTTGCTGAAAAGAACGTTCACGGCATGAAGTGGAAGAAGTTTCTCTACAAGGAACTTTGCAGGAGCGAGGCGTTGAACGTGTGCCGGGCCTCAAGCTGTGGGGAGTGTGCGGAATATTCTAGTTGCTTTGGGCCGGAGTGATTTTGAGGATCAGTGGCGACTCGGATTAATATAGATATATTTGATGCCTTCTTCTGACGGTTGCAGGATGAGTCACGTAATGTATGTGATGTGGTGCACAGTACGGCGAGTGATATGAATCAAAAACGATTAGGAATATTAACGTTAGTCGGCGGGGAACGGTTATGAAGAAGTTAAAGAGGGTGCTCTGTGGTGCTCTGATGGTCGCTGCGCTGGTGGGGGCGGCGGCGCTGGCTTCTGCTGCCTCGGAAAAGGAATGCGCGTGGCTAAACGCGGAGAGCCCTTTAGAGAGTTTTACCGTTTACTGGTGGCCCGGCGGGGGGGGGGCCCTATGTGGTTCGTCAAGCGGTTGGGGCTGACTTGGGTTCGTAAAAGGTGCCGTCTCGCAGCATGGCGAACAGGACGTCGCAGCGGCGCCGTGCCAGTGCGATGAGCGCCTGATTGTGCCGCTTGCCCTGCTGGACCTTGCGTGCGTAGTAGTCGCCCCTGAACAATTCGCTTCTCGTGCGGCCGGCGTCACACCATCGCGTCGGCAGCAATGCTGCGGTTGAACAATGCAGCGAGAATGAAGACACAAAGAAAGCGCAGCTTCCTGAGGATCATCCGCAGATTATGGCCAGCGCCGCACAGCACCGCGTGCATCGCATCGCCGAGCGCGCCCTTCAGCCAGTTGCGATCGAGTTTTCCGTCTGTCTTCATGTGACCGATGGCTGGCTCGATTGCGCTGCGCCGTCTGATCATCGCGCGTAGCCCGCGTGTGATGCCCCGCCGCA
>NZ_JAPMAL010000056.1:0-26055 GCF_026343935.1 Paraburkholderia sp. CNPSo 3076
GAGCTGTACAGGGCGCGCAACTTCAAGCAGTGGATGAGCAAGGGTCTGTACCTGGGCACGCTGATGGTGGGCATCGAGCAGAAGCTGCTGGGCGGCAATGTGCCGTGGACGCTGCATCACCAGCATCGCGACCACGAGATGCTCAAGCCCGCTTCGCAGTGCAAGCCGATCGAGTATCCGAAGCCCGACGGCAAGCTCACGTTCGACCGGCTCTCCTCGGTGTTCATCTCGAACACGAACCACGAAGAGAACCAGCCTGCGCACCTGACGCTCAGGGACATGTCGGTGCCGGTCGGCATCAACCTCACGACATACGCAGGCCCCGAGGCGCGCTTTTGCCCCGCAGGCGTGTATGAGTTCGTGAAAGACGAGCAGGAAGAAGATCGCCTGCAGATCAACGCGCAGAACTGCGTGCACTGCAAGACCTGCGATATCAAGGACCCGACGCAGAACATCGTGTGGGTCACGCCCGAAGGCGGCGGCGGCCCGAACTATCCGAACATGTAAGCAGTACGTGGTTAAGTCTCAGAGGCAAGATCCTGCATGAAACTGATTCGGTCTGTCGAGGAACTGCGAGCTCAATTGCGCGGGCAAAACCGCACGGCCTTCGTGCCGACAATGGGCAATCTGCACGAAGGACATCTTTCGCTAATCCGTCTGGCACGACAGCATGGAGATCCTGTCATTACCAGCATTTTCGTGAATCCGCTGCAGTTTGGACCGGGTGAAGATTTTGAGCGTTATCCGAGAACGCTTGAGGCGGACCTGGAGAAGCTTCAGAAGGAGAATGTCTACGTCGTCTTCGCCCCTACGGAACGGGACCTCTATCCGCAGCCGCAAGAGTATCGCGTGCAGCCTCCTGGTGGGCTTGGCGACATGCTCGAGGGGGAGTTCCGGCCGGGCTTCTTTCAAGGCGTTTGCACAGTCGTAATGAAGTTGCTGTTATGCGCGCAGCCGCGCGTGGCGGTGTTTGGAAAAAAGGACTATCAACAGCTGATGATTGTTCGGGAAATGTGCAAGCAGTTCGCGATGCCCACGGATGTTGTGGCCGGCGAAACCATCCGCGACATAGATGGACTTGCGCTGTCCTCTCGCAATCGTTTCCTGACGCCGGAGCAACGCGTGGAGGCCACTACGCTACATCGGCTCCTCAACAGCGTGCGCGAGGACATTTTGAGCGGTCGACAGGATATCCAGCGAATCGAACGGAGCGTGTTCTCAACGCTGGTCGATCGCGGCTGGAAACCCGACTACATCTCGGTCCGAAAGCAGGCCGACTTACGCTCTCCAATGGAGTCGGATGTCGTTGATCGAAAGCTCGTCGTGCTTGCGGCGGCGCGCCTCGGCAGTACACGCCTTATTGACAACCTTGAGATTTGAACCCTTGATGCTATGCCTTGCCACGGTGACTGGAGGGTAGGGCGAGAGCGCAACTCGAAGGCGCACCCTGCGCCTGCCTGACATTGGCGTTTCGTTATGACTGAACCAACAATTCATTGCGGTGGCTCTCGTAGGCAATCGGTGCTTGTGACCGGAGCGGGCCGGCGAATCGGTCGCGCGCTCGCCCTTGGTTTTGCCGCGCGAGGATGGGACGTTGCCTTGCACTATCACGAGTCGAAGCGCGAAGCGCAGGAGGTTGTCGAACAGATCGCGGCGCGAGGCGGAAGAGCAATTTCCCTTTGCGCGGATCTTTCGAAAGAGGAACAGGTGAGGCAGCTTGTGCCCGCTTGTGTGCAAGCGTTCGGACGACTCGATTGCGTTCTGAATTGCGCGTCGCGGTTCGAGGAAGATACGGCCCAGACCTTTACTTACGATCTCCTGCTGGCGCTCATGAAGATCAACGTCGCTGCGCCGCTGGCTTTGGCGCGTGAACTCTACGATGCGATACCGGACTGTGCAGTTGCCGACGAGGCGCACCGCGGTGTCGTTGTCAACGTTCTGGACCAGAAGCTTTACAACATGAATCCAGACTACATCTCCTATACCTTGACGAAAGCAGCGTTGGCGAATGCAACGATAGCGCTTGCGCAGGCGCTAGCGCCGAAGGTCAGAGTGGTCGGATTGGCTCCCGGACTTACGCTTGTCTCCGGCGATCAAACGCAAGAGCAGTTTGAGACAGCTCACCGAAAGACCCCGCTTCGGCGCGGGTCGCGGCTTGAAGACATCGTCAACGCAGCCGTCTATCTTGCCGAGGCCCGTGGAGTGACAGGGACGACCTTGGTCGTCGACGGAGGTCAACATCTTGTATCCAGCCAGCGCGACGTGATGTTCGCGAAATTTGAGTAGGCTTGCGGGACAAGGCCTCACATCTCGCGGCAAAGAGGGCGGATAGCTGTGCAGCGCGACAAGAGAACGCGTAGAAGACCGAGGGGACACGGTGAAGCGAAAAGTACAGGGACTCGTAACACGGGAAAAGATCCTCGACAGCGCGGAGATTTTATTTTTCGAGGGTGGCGTCAGCTCTACGTCTCTTGAAGACATCGCTCACGCGGCTGGTATGACCAGAGGCGCAATCTACGGTCACTTCTCAAACAAATGGGCCCTCGTGACGGCTTTGTTCCAGCGATCAGCTTTGCCTCTGGACCCGTTCACAATTCCGCCTGAGAAGTCGAACGGGACAACGCTTAGCGTTTTGCGCTCAAAACTTGAAAGGAGATTGGCCGACGTCCTTCACACCGGCACACAACGGCGCCTGTACTCCATCGCATTCTCCACTGCGAAATCTGAAGGAGGTACCGTTGTTTCTACATCGACGTTGGGGGAAGCTGCGCGAATCGCGCAGTCATCTATCGAGTCTGCGTTAAGGCTCGCCGCGGCAGATCGTGAGACCACTGATCACGTCGACTACGCCGTGGAAGCGATATACATTCACTCACTATTGACGGGTTGCTTTCACCTGAGTTTGCTCATGCCTTCGCATCAGGGCGCGGAGCAAGCCCTTGCGTCGGCTGTGGTGGGAAGGGCGCTTTCGACCCTTCTCTGACAATCTTGGCGGGCCGTTCGCTTACTACTTCTTCCAGTAGCTGAGCTGTTTGCCGGTCAATGATCGATGTGATCCAGTTGAGCCGATGTGTATCGATGGATTCCCAGCCTAGAGAAAGCATCATCGATCGCCGTGTGAGGTGAATTGCTACGAGCTGGCCGGTAATGGTCAGGGCGCGCAATGAAGCCTCCTCGTCGCCGGCGTCTCTGCCCATCAGGCGGGCAACTATTTCGCTGCACACACATATCAGGCGCGTCTGAAGACGATCGTTGCAATTGAGCGTTGGGAAACCCGCCTGACGATGTGGCTGGACGGCGACGAGCAATCCAGCCACCCACCTGAGCCGGCTAACTTCATCCTGACGGCCAGGTTCGTGCGGGTTACAGAAGCGTCGCATGATGGCCTTGCCTTGTCAGCAGCGACACGGCCTTCCTGTCAAACGAGCAGAACATGTCCCCCCCGAGCCATTTGCCGTCCCAGGCTATGACCCCGTCCGCAAAATCGCCGCCAGCCTCAAGCAGATCAAGTCCGGCCTCCGCCGCAGGCCGGTTGGCGACGACGTTGCGCGTATTCAGGATCGAACGGATCGCTGCCGCGATATCGGGCCGGTCAACCTTGTATGCGCTGCGCAGCACCCAGACCAACTCGCACAGTGTCTGCAGACTCACTGCCGCCATGTCTGCCGTGTCCAGAAGCATGACGGCCCTGGCCGCCTGCTCTTCGTCGTCGTCAACGATCGTGCGCAGCAAAACATTCGTATCCACCGCGATCTTCACGCTTTACCCGCCCCCGCCCTGGTGCCGGCTTCAGCAATTGCGTCGTTGATCTCCTCGATGCTCAACCGCGCACCGTTAGTCTTTCCCTTGAGGACGCCCCGAAGTTGCTGGAATGATCCCCCGGGCCGCGCGGCCCGCAGTTCGGCCCGGCCGTCAGGCAGCAGGTCCAGCTCGATCTTTTCACCGGGCTGGATGCCCAGGTGCTGCAGCACTTCCTTCCGGAACGTGACCTGACCCCGGCTGGTGACAGTCAATGTGCTCATCTCTCACCTCTTCAGTAATACGCACATTGTAATGCATATTTGCATTACCGGTTATCAGACTCCTGGCACCGCAGCCGATTTGGCCGGAGGAATTGCGAGCGCCTCGATGCGGCGATTCTCGGCCTCGTCCTCGATGCGCTTGCCCTCCGTGTCGACCGTCCAGAAAGCAGGCAAAAAGTCGCGTGAGCCCGGCGCTGACATCGGGCCGCCGATGAAACTACCCCCCGTATCCGGAACGCTGCCGTCCTCACGGCACGTCCGTTGCGGCACCGAAACGGTGACGGGGCGCTGCATTCGCTGCCGCGCACACCGGTCGCGAATGAATTCGACGGAGTATCCATGGCCAACGTGCTGTTCGTTGACGACGATCCGGAAAACGTCTGGCCGCTTGCGCTCGCGCTGGAAAGTCACGGTCACCGGGTGAGCGTTGTCGCTGATGCCAGCGCTGCCATGGCTTTCATGCGGCGGGAATTCGTTCAGTGTCTCATTACCGACTACCAGATGCCGGACATCGACGGCATCAAGCTGTGCCAGATGGTGCGAGCCTCGCCCACCATCGCCGGGTTGCCCGTCGTACTGCTTTCGGCTGCGCCGGAGCCGGATGGGTGCCCCCGGTGCTGGACCCGGTTCCTGCGCAAGCCAGTGCAGGTGGGCCAGCTGATCGAGGCCGTGGATGCATATATCGCGGAGCGTCTGACCGTCGCCCGCTCTCCCTGCCGCCACGCCGCAGGCAGATTCCAGTATCTGTCGGCTGCGAGGTGGGCGCCCGTGAATAGCGCCTGCGGACCGTAGCGGGGAGTCGGCATGGGTGGGACCAGATGGTGCCGTTGGCCGGCCGGTCCGCAGGCGGCCCCTGTCGCCGCGGCCATCGCCGTCGGCGCCACCATGCCAGTTCCCGTTGGCATACGACGCGCGCGACTGTGCTACGCGGTACTATCCGAAGCCCGTTTTCCCGGCATGGACAACTCCGCACGCGATTGCGAGGAGGCCGCTTACCTGGACACCGCGGCGAAGTGCTTCGGGGTTGACAGTCCAGCCAGCGCATGAAGGATGATGGCCGTTTCGGTAAGGGCCATTGGAAGTCCATGGCAGACCCGACAAGGGCTCGCAGCCACACAGCTACTATACCGGCGTACTCACTTGCTGGGACTGGCGAGGCCTCCGGGCTCGGTTCCGAGGTGAACAATCCGGCCGGGGTGTAACGGTAGTGCGTGCATCATGGCGCGGCGCGCCCCGCCCCCCCGAATTGCGCGATGGCCCTTGAATGGCGGCGAACCCCGGCCGCGCCGGTCACGTCGCCATTGTCACGATGCCAGAAGGTGTCGGAGCTGCTCGAGGTCGACCGGTTTGCCCAGATGCTCAATGAAGCCTGCCTGAATGGCGGCGCTCCGGTCGTGGCTCGAGACGTGGCCAGTCAGTGCGACGAGTTGAAGACCGGTTTGGTTCTCCATTGACCGAATGCGGGCTGCAAGGGCATAGCCATTCATGCCGGGCATTTCGATATCGACGAGGGCGAAGTCCGGTCGCCATTCTTGGAGAATCTTCAGCGCCTCGGCGCCGTCGGCGGCCGACCGCACCTCGTGACCTTCGAGTTCGAGCAGTCCGCCGAGGGCAAACCGGGCGTCCGCATTGTCGTCCACTAGCAGGACACGCCGCCGAGGCTGCTGACTGGTTGCCGGCCGGCCACCGCATTCGCCGACGATGTCGCTGCGGCGCAACGGGATCGTCAGGCGGGCTTCCGTTCCGAGGCCGACCCCGTTGCTGGTGATATCGACTGCGCCGCCATGCAGCTGCGCGAAGCGCTGGGCCAGCGCCAGCCCGATGCCGAGGCCACCATCCTCCCCGGTGCGCGCCCGCGCGAACTGGGCGAAAGGCTCAAAGATGTGCGGCAACGACGCCTGAGAGATGCCGATGCCGTTATCGCGAACTACCACCGCGACGTGGGGTTCGCCGTTTCGCATAAGCCGTTCGACACTGACGGCAATATTTCCGCCCGGCGGGGTGTAGCGCACGGCATTTGACAGAAGGTTCGCAATGATCTGCGTAAGGCGAACCGGATCGGCAATCAGGCACAGACCTTCCGGGGGAGTGGTTACGGACAGCGTGTGATGCCGCTCAAGCCGTCTTTCCTCCACGGCGCCCACCGCGTCGGCGAGCACGTCGTTCAGGGAAGTTTCGACTGGCGCGATGGTGAGCTTGTTGTGGTCCAGCCGGCTTGCGTCCAGCAATTCGTCCATTAACCTCTCGAGGTGCCGGATCTGCCGATGGGCGACAGCGAGATACCCACTGAGCGGCTCGCGGCCTTCGTTGACGACCTGTATCGCGTCGATTGCATTCCCGAGCGGACCGAGCGGATTGCGAAACTCATGGGCGAGGACGGCGATGACCTCGGAGTAGCGCTGCGTCTCGCGGCGGCTGCGGTCACGTGCCCGCACGAGCTCAAGCACACCGCCGGCTACAGATGCCAGGTCCGTCAGCACACGTTGGTCTTCCTGGGTAAACCGGCAGTCCTCTTCGAGCGACGCCACCCACATCGCTCCCACCCGTCGGCCGCCGGATACGATGGGCAGTATCAGCGCCTCATGCACGACGCCGCACGTGCTCGCGAGAGCAGGAAAGTCGGTGGCAAGGGCTGTGAACAGCAGCGGCTCGCCGGCTTCAACCACTAAAGCGCAGGGGCATTCGCTCCATGGGGTAACCAACCCGCTCAGATGCGCGAGCCTGCCCGCAACTGTGCGCCACCGGAAGACGTTTTCCTCTCCTGCGCGCTCTAGAAGGCTGATGCCCGCCGTCTGCGCGCAGCATAACTCCATGGCGAACTCGGCTGTTTTCTGCAGGAGGGCATCACGCGAATCGGTCTGCGCGCTGGCGAGCGCAAGCAGGGCGCGGCATTCGCGCTCATAGTCGGGCTTTCTTGCCGCCCGGACGGCGAGGTTAGCCAGTGAAATACCGCCGAACCGTGTTCGCATGGAATCGCTGCCCTCTATGATCACACCAATGCAGGCGGACTTGCCTTCTGGCAGCCTATTAGAGGATAGCCCGTTCCGGGCGGGCACCACCCTGGAAACGCGTCTGCAGTGTGGTTTGTCTGACAGCAACAACGAGGGAGGACGCACCGGTGCGGGAACTCCCCAAAGCCCCGAAGCGATAAGGGAGTATCGCCGCTTGGGGCGGCAGCCTGAGCGTTCGAGCAGCCGATCAGCCGTCAATCGCGACGATGCCGCGCGACATTGGTCATTCGCGCCAGCGCGCGGCCTTCGCCGCGCCGCTGGACTGGATCGCGGCTGTGGCTTGAGCGGCCACTCATCGCTGCTCGCCGGACGTTTCGTCGCTGGGCACGTCAACAATTGTTCCCCGGAGCGACTTCCGCGGCCCGCGCCACGACGTCCCGGGACATGCCAAAGCGAGCCGAACGCGAGGCGCGATGTGGCTACGATGAGATTTCGGGCCGTCACCGGCGTTGGCTGAACCGGACGTGCCGCACCGCTTTGGCACGCTGAGCGAATCCAGCGCCGAATGGGGCGGTAAAATGAAGTGATGAATAAGATGAAATCGCTTTATCACGGCCATCCAGCAACGTGACAGTGCCCTGCAAGGCGCTCAGCATGAGCGATGTCCGCACGATGTGGCACATGGTCATGCCGCAAGCCACCAGGATCATTATTCCGCCGCTCGCCAACGAAATGATCACGATGAAATGCGCTCGGTGAGCAAGGCGCCAGGCGGCTTCACCGCGCTACGCACGGTCGACTTCTCCCTGCAATGCGGCGAGGTCGTCGCGATCATCGGGCCGTCCGGTTCCGGCAAGAGCTCGAGGACAGGTTCTGTCCGAACATGGGTACGATGGATCTGGCCTACCCGTTTTTCAATACGGACTTCATTGGTGTGCAATCACCGACCATCGAATGGCTGACACCAGGGCGCAAGCCCAATCCGTTAGCTGACGCCGTAACGAGTTGCTTGCAGCCGATATTCGACGCTTTTTCAAGCGTTTTCGAAAGTGAAGGTTTCAACGTCGGCCACCAGCCTGATTCGTGCAAACTATTCGTGTTCCGTGCTGGAACTATGCAGCGTCAGCAGTAGATTGGCGAGCTCGATCGGCATATCAACCATCACGTCGTGACCGCACGCTACCCGGGAGACGCGCCAACCTGGTTTTCCGGCGACCTGCTCGGCGTAATACGAAAAGGGGCTTGGATCCCAATTTTCGGCAAGAATGAACAACCGGTCTTTGATCGCTGATCCGCGTCCCGTGAGAAGGACTTGCGTCTCGAACGTGGCTAGTGCCTGAGGCGAGCAATGGCGATCAACCCATGCGCAATTTTTCGGTTCTACCTTGAAGCCCTCTGCCGGGATTGGCAGCATCAGGCCACTGTTGCCGGTCATCGCGCTTGTGCGAAAAGCCGTTAGAAACGCAGCGGCGTTCTCTTCGGATAGCGCCGCGTAAAGGCAGTCGATGAGCGACTGCGCGTGCTCGGGAACGAAGGCGTCCAGATAGACCAGCGTCTTGATGCGATCGCTCATGCGGTCGGCCACACCGGTGATGACCATGCCACCATAGGAGTGGCCCAGGAGAACAACGTCGGAGAGCTCCTCTGCCTCCAGGACGCCGCACACGTCGCGGATGTGCGTTTCCAACGTGATGTTCTGGTTGTTCAGATGCGCCCGCTCGCCGAGGCCCGTGAGGGTCGGGGTGTAAACATTGTGACCGGCGGCGCGCAACACCTGTGCGGTGTCGCGGTAGCACCAGCCGCCATGCCAGGCGCCGTGCAAAAGCACGAAAGTTGCAGACGGCTTTTTGTGTGCTCCCTGATTCCTGTGTTCCATTTCCATGTTGACCCCTGCTGATTTTGCAGATACCCGGTTGGCCCGGCACGACGCTTGCCCTCGTCAGTACTTCTGCAGGATTGCCCCATTCCAGTCAAACGAAGCGGGAAAGCCAAAGAACGATGCCGCTATCGGCATGGCGTGATTCATCATGTTTCGTCCATGATGAACCTTGAGTCCGCGCGAGTGTGCCGATTGGAGCAAAGCAGTCGTGAGCGGCTCCATGATGACGTCGGCGACAACAGCATGGGGAGGCAGTGCATCGACGGAAAACGGCAGCCCATCGCCGGCTTTCAGTCCGACCGGTGATGCGTTGATGGCGATATCGATATCCGTCATAGAGGGTATGCCCGCTGCTATACGCGCACTGGACACCCTGGCAATGGACCGCGCCAGCTCACGTTCGCGCTCTTCATCGGCGTCGTGAACGGTGAGGCTCGCGATGTCTTCCATTTCGAGCGTCCATCCGATGCATCGGCCCACGCCGCCGCAGCCATGCAGATAGACGTTGGCGCCCTTCAGGGTGACGCCATCCGCATGCAAGCCTGCGAGAAAACCGGCGCCATCGACGTTGTCGCCTTCCCACGCTCCATCTGGAAGTCGCCGCAGCAGGTTGATCGAACCGATGCGCTGCGCGCGTTGCGTCAGCATCTCAGCGTGGTCCATTGCTGCGAACTTGTGCGGCATGGTGAAGATTGCACCATCGACGTTTTCAATCGCCTTCAGCCCTGTCATCGCCGCACCGAAGTTTGAAACGGTGACGTCGGCAGGCAGCATCAACGCGTTGACACCGTAGCGCTTGAAGAGCGCGCTCCAGACGACCGGCGCGCGAACATGCGCGACAGGCGAACCGAGGATAAAAAAGAGGCGCGTCAGCGCATCGACGGGTGAATCGAGCGAATGTCTTTCATCTGTCATGCTATTACCCTATCGGTGTTGGCGGCGAATCGTGCGACGTGACAGACGCTCCTTATTGCGACGGTGCGTTCCGCAGCATCGGCATCATCGTATCGTTCCGATGACCGCTGATATAAGCCGCGACGATCGCAATGCCGATCGGTATCGTCAGGAACATGAAGAGCTGACCGAAATCCCATTTCAGATTGAGCAGGATCGCGCCGGCATACGCCCCCGAGATGGCGCCGAAACGCCCGATGCCCGTCATCCAACTCGTGCCCGTGGCACGCATCTCAGTTGGGTAATAGCTGGCGGCCATCGCGGTCCATCCCGTGGTGCTCGAGTTGGTGCAGTATCCAAGCAGGAAAACCATCGCTGTCAGACCGGCGAGCGTGAAGGACATTTTGGCCAGAATCACCGTGAAAACGCCTGCGCCAAGCAATGTGCCGACCATCACCTTTTGAGCTTTGATGCGATCCATCTTCCAGCCAATGGCGATATTCCCAAGCGTGCCGCCGACCTGCATCATGGCTGCGACCAGCGCCGCCTCGGTGAGCGAGAAGTGCTCGCCACTCAGCATGATCGGCAGCCAGCTATTGAGAAAATAGACGATCATCAGGTTCATGAACATGCCGACCCAGAGCGCGAGCGTGACGGTCGTATGAGGATTGCGCGCGATGAGGCGGATGGCGGCCTGCCCCGTGTGCGAGCGCTCGGTGGTGACGAACGCGGTGGAGGCATCCGCCACGAAGGGCTCGATCTGATTGAGCACGCGCATGAGCGCCTGGCGTCCACCATGCTTCACTGCCAGAAACTTTGCAGACTCGGGCATCGCGAACATCAGGACGAAGCTGAAGAGAATCGGCACGACCCCACCGATCAGCAGTATCGATTGCCATCCATGGCGGCCGATTAGATAGGTCGATAGGAACCCGCCACCGGCGGCACCGAACGTGAAACCGCAATAGATCACGGTGACTATAGTCGAGCGATACTTGCGGGGCGCATACTCGGACGCAAGCGTGGCCATATTCGGCTGCGAAGCACCCAGTCCAAGACCGGTCAGAAAACGCATGGCCGATAGCACGGCCAGGTTGGGCGACCACGCCGAAAGCAGGCTCATCAGACCGAAGAAGCAAACGGCACCGATCACGACCTTGCGTCTGCCGAAGCGGTCAGCCAACGGTCCTCCGGTCATGGCGCCGATCGCAAGTCCGAAAAGACCCATGCTCAGGACCGGGCCCAGCGCAGCGTGACTAACGTGCCAGTCTTTAATGATCGCCGGTGCAATGAAGCCCATCGCGACAACATCGAATCCGTCGAGAATCAGCACGCTCAATCCCAGCAGCAAAATCTTCCAATGAAAGGCGCCGAACGGACGCGTATCGAGAAAGTCTTGAACATTGAATTGCTCAACAGCGGACATCTGCGTCTCCTGGTTGTTTCAGCTTGCGCGGACCACTTCATGCAATGGCGTTGCTGCTGCTGAACCGTATATCCGTTCTTATGTCGATCTTCAGACCCGTCCGTGCCGCCTCCACGACAGCGAGGGTTACCGCGAGCGTCTGCGAGGCATCGTGCGCATCGATCAGCGGTTCGGTCGCACCGTTCACCACGTCGAGGAAATGGCGCAGTTGATTCGCGTAGACATTCTCTTCTTCCACTGGAATGCGCTCGTCATGGATTGGGCGATGACGGCCTTTCTCGCCGTCATATGACCAG
This sequence comes from Paraburkholderia sp. CNPSo 3076, assembly GCF_026343935.1. Lineage (NCBI taxonomy): Bacteria > Pseudomonadati > Pseudomonadota > Betaproteobacteria > Burkholderiales > Burkholderiaceae > Paraburkholderia > Paraburkholderia sp. CNPSo 3076. Next base: position 11,469 of record NZ_JAPMAL010000056.1, read on the forward strand.
AGCGTCTTGTCCGGCAATGAAAGCGCGCCGTTGGTGCCCGCGAAGAAATGGGTCGGCACTGGACGGTAGTCGAAGAGCGCGCGGTCTTCTCCCGCTGCGGTATCCCAACTCCACGGCGTCGCGGCGGTGTCGGAGAGACTGATGTTCGCGATCGCTCCGTTATCGAGTTCGAGCGTGCACGCAGCCGAGTCCTCGACCTCATGCGCCCGGGTTCTGTTCGACGAAACCGCCTGCACGGAAATGATTTCGCCGCACAGATGCCGGATCAGATCGATCTCGTGGATCATGTTGATGAGAATCGGTCCGCCCCCGATACGGCGACGCCAGGGCACCGCATAGTAAGCTTCGGGCTTGTAGTGCAGGCACATGATGTTCGCGGCCACCAGCTTACCGATGCGCCCTTCGGCGATTGCCTTCCTGGCAGTCCGCACCATTGGGTTGTGCCGGCGGTGATGTCCGACGAGCACTGGTACACGCGCGATGCGTGACGCCTCGGCAAGCGCGCGTGCGGATGCAAGGTTGTCGGCGATGGGCTTTTCGACAAGTACTGGAATTCCACGCTCGATACACGCCAGACCGATCTCCCCATGCGTGCTGTTAGGCGTGCAGACGATGACCGCGTCGACACGCTCGGTCTCGAGCAGCTTGCGATAGTCCTGATGAAGCGCGACGCCTAACGCAGCGGCTTGCTGCCCGGCTTCGGGAGATGGATCGGCGATTGCTACGAGTTTGCATTGATCACTATTCGCAATCTCCTGCACATGGCGTTTGCCGATGACGCCCGCTCCGATTACCGCGATGTTGATGTCTGACATTTGCGTGCAGCCCCTTCAATAAAAACTAATAGGGGAACTAGTTCTCATATATGCATGAATTCAGTCTAGGTCCCCGAACCGCGATGTCAACGACTTTTTCCTTCAGCTTCCCATATGGGAACAAACCAGGGTTTCTCCCGAAATCGTCAAAACTCGCTTGACTCCGTACCTCATTGAAATCACTATATGAACTGATTCCTATATAGAAACTGAGGATATTCATGAACGCTGTGATGCTTGACCGTCTGGCCATTCGTGAAGCAATCGAAAACTGGGCCGTGTGGCGGGATGCCGGAGACTGGGAGCGCTTTGCGAGACTGTGGCATCCGGAGGGCGTGATGATGGCAACCTGGTTCCAGGGCAGCGGACCTGAGTTCATTCGCGTGACGCGAGAGGGGTGGGCGCGCGGCGTCAGCATCCTGCATTTTCTCGGCGGCACGTCCGTCGATCTCGCGGGTACGCGTGCGATCGCGCAAACCAGGATGACCATCTCCCAACGCGGCGACGTGGACGGTCATCTCTGCGATGTGGTGTGCACCGGGCGCTTCTACGACTTCTATGAAAAGATGGGCGGCGAATGGCTGCTGCGTCTGCGTCAACCGATCTATGAGAAGGACCGTCTGGATCCTGTCGAGAGCGGTATGAAGCTGGATCTCGATGCCGAGGTGCTCGGGCGCTTTCCCGAGGGTTATCGCCACCTCGCCTATATTCAGACGAAGATCGGCTACGACGTCAAACGCGACATGCCCGGACTCGCCGGCCCCGCCGTCGAGGCGCTCTACGCGCGCGGCCGCGCGTGGCTCGATACGGGAACGCTGTCATGAGAGGACAGATCGACGCTTTCACCTACGACGCGCTGCCGACCCGCGTGGTGATGGGCGCGGGAAAGCGCAATGGAGCCGCCGCTGAAGCTGCAAGAATGGGCTGCACGCGTCCTTTTGTCGTGACGACGCGCGACCAGGCTGCGCTGGGTGAAGAGATCGCGAACCTGTTCGATAGGACATCGGACAGCCGCTTCGCCGAGGCTGCCATGCACACGCCTTGGGACGTAACCCAGCGGGCGCTCGGCGCCGTGCAAAGATCAGGCGCGGATTGCGTCATCGCGATCGGCGGCGTCTCGCCCAGTACGGCGCATGGCTGTGCGGAACGTGTCTTGGAGCGGTCGGAATGGGCCTGCATCACAAGATATGCCACGTGCTCGGCGGAACGTTCGACCTCGCGCACGCGCAAACGCATGCGGTCATGATCCCGCATGTCGTTGCCTATAACGCTCACGCCGCGTCATCCGCGATACACCTACTCGAACCCCCGTGCGCCCGACGTTCGCGCGCTTGGCCACATGCTCCGGCAGGCGTTGGAAGGCCTGCCGCCCGAGCCGATGGATTGAGGAAGCCCCATGCGAAACTTCGACGAAGACAACATCACACAGGCCGTGCTCGACCGGCTGACCGGTTGCGCGAGCCCCCGCACGCGCCAGATCAGCGAGGCGCTCGTGCGTCATCTGCATGCATTCGTGAAAGAGATCGAACCCAGCGAAGCGGAATGGGCGGACGCCATCGCGTTTCTCACCAGGACCGGTCAGATGTGCTCGGATACGCGGCAGGAGTTCATCCTGCTGTCGGACACGCTTGGCGTCTCGATGCTCGTGGATGCGATCAATCATCGCTTCGATGAAGGCGCCACGCAAACCACGGTGCTCGGTCCGTTCTATATGGAGGAAGCGCGCGACTTTCCGCTCGGCGCGCATATCTCGCGCGAGTCAGATGGGTCGGCGCTGATTGTCGAAGGTACGATCGAAGACGCACGCGGCAATCCGATAGCGGGCGCGCTGATCGAGACATGGCATGCCGACCATCGCGGCTTCTACGATGTCCAGCGCGACACCGGCAAGTCGGCGCTCGATATGCGCGCGCGCTTTCATACCGACAGGAACGGACGCTTCTGGTATCGATCCATCGTGCCCGCTGCCTACCCGATCCCGAACGACGGCCCAGTGGGCAGGATGCTGGACGCTCAAGGACGTCACCCGTTTCGTCCCGCGCATGTCCATTTCAAACTGAGCGCGCCTGGGTTCGAGACCATCGTGACGCATGTCTTCATCGATGGCGACCCGTATCTGGAGTCGGATGTCGTCTTCGGCGTGAAGGATGCCCTGATCACGAAGCTCTTAAGGATAGATGGACAGGTGAGCCCCGGCGGACACGAAGTCGCATCAGGCACCTCGCTGATCACCTACAAGTTCGTGCTTCCCGACGAACCCCGAAGCTAGCGGAAGGCCGCCATGCACAAGCTCTCCTTGCATCACCTGACCATGCTCGACGCGCACCCGCTGCAGCTTGTCGACGCCGCGCATGCCGGCGGATTCGACTACTACGGATTGCGCGTTGTCGCGCCGAGCACGGCGGATACCATCATCGACGTGGCACACAACGACGTTCTCATGCGGGAACTCGCAGCGCGAATGGAGGCGACCGGTGTGCGCCTGCTCGACATCGAAGCGATCTGGTTACACGCTGGCACGCGGATCGAAGACTTGCTGCCGGCGCTGGAAGCGGGGTATCGCCTTGGCGCGAAGCACGTGCTGGCCGTCGGCAACGACGACGATCGCGCTCGCCTCATCGACAACTTCAGCGCACTATGCGAAGCCGCTGCACGCTTCGAGATGACCGTCGGCCTCGAACTGATCACGTATTGTCCTGTCGGCACGCTAGACGACGCGCTCGCGCTGATCAGCGCGAGCCGTCAGCCGAACGCGCGTATCCTGATAGACACGCTGCAAGTGTTTCGCTCCGGCGCCAGCGTGGAGGACATCGGCAATGTTGAAGCGCGTTTCATCGAATATATCCAGATATGCGATGGGCCGCGCGCTTCGCCTGCTTTGGTGGAGGGGCGGCGAACGGAAGCGCGCACTGCGCGCCTGCTGCCCGGCGAAGGCGAGCTACCCTTACGCGAACTATTGGCAAAACTGCCCGCCGATCTGACGCTTGCCGTCGAAGCCCCCACGCGAGAACTACACGACCTGCCATTCGATCAACAGGCGCGCACGATCATGGAAAGAATGCGGCACTTTCTCGCCTGAGTGCGCCACTGAGCGCATCACTCGGCGAAATACTGACGCTGGATGCGTGCCGCCGATGCCGTGAGAATTGCGATGGCCCGTTCCTCGACCTCCTTCGAATAACGCACAGCCGGGATTGCGAGATTCAACGAGCCGAGCGGAAAGCCGCTTGCCGACAGGATGGGTACGCCGACACCCACGATGCCTGGCGTGTACTCTTCCATGGAACGCGCGAAGCCCTTCTTGCGAACCTCTTCCAGCGTGGCGAGCAAGGCCTTCCTGGTGGAGATTGTGTTCTTTGTGATGGGCTCGAATGTGACCGCGCGCATGTAATCCTCGCGCATCGCGTCAGGCAGATAGGCAAGAATCGCCTTGCCGCCGGACACGGCATAGAGCGGCGCAAGATCCCCGAGCCGCATGTGCGATTGCAGGCGCTGCTGACTGATGACGGTGGCAACGACTTCGACCTGGTCGCCCTTCAATTGGTTGAGCGCACACGATTCCGCAGTCTGCTGCGTAATGTCGCGCAAAACGGGTTCCGCGCAGGCGACCAGGCTGCGCATCTGGTTCGACTGCTGGGCGAGCTTAAGAATGGTGTCGCCGAGCCGATAGCCTTTGGTCTCGGCGACGAAGCGCAAGTAGCCACGGTCCGTGAGATTACGAATCAGCTTCGTCAAACTGCTCTTCGGGATGTCGAGCGCCTCGGCGATTTCCGTGTGCGACATCTCACGACCCCATTGAGCCAGAAGCTCAAGCAGGTCGAGGGTACGGTCAGCCGACTTCACGGTACTCATCATCTCAACTTCATTCGCACGCATACCATTTGGTCCTTGTTCATATATGGGAACATGATATATCGCGTCCGGGAAATGTCAAGAACACAAACTTTACGCTTAGCCCTTCTTTCAGGACCGGAAACGCCAAAAAATACTTGTTCCCATGAAAGAACACGTTCACACTTAGATCCATCCGTTCTAAATTCAACCGCACAACAGGCGAGGAGAAATTGGAAACAATCGCACAAGGTTTTGGCGGCAGCACCTTCTCATTCATGTGGCAAGACACCGCGCTCGCCGCGATGCGGAAGATGCAAACGCTAGGCTTGAACGACTTCGACGTGCTGGTCGTCCCCGGGCATCTCTGGCCGGATCAGCTTTCGGCAGCGGATCGATCCGTCCTCGCCGGCAACTTGAGAAGCGAGGGCATTCGCATCGAGTCGCTCAATCTTCCGGCGCTCGATCTCAATCTCGTCAGCCGTGTCGAGGAATTCCGGCGCTATTCCATCGACCTGTACATCCGCACGATGCAACTCGCCGCCGATCTGGGCGCCGGTGCCGTAGTCGTGGTACCTGGCAGGGTTTCATCGTTGTTTCCGCCGCCTGGTTCGGATACAGAGCACTTGCTTCGAGACAGCCTGGCGCAGCTTCTACGGGTTGCCGAGCGGCTCGATCAGAAGATCTTCGTCGAGCTCCATCCACAGACGCCCATTCCGACCAGCGACGCAATGCTGATCTTTCTCGACGGTCTGGCGCATGAAAAGCTTCTGATTGCCTACGACGTCTCGAACGCCGAATTCGTTGGAGAAGGTCAGCCTGACGCCATCAGGCGATTGGGCAATCGCATCGGGCAGCTCCATCTTTCCGATGGCACACGCAGTCAGTGGCGGCATGACCGTGTCGGCCATGGAACGGTGTGCTTCGATGAGATCCTGAAGGCCGTGAATGAGACCCGATTTTCCGGAGTCTGCGTTCTGGAGATCATCTCCTCATCGCCACTGGAAGATCTTGGCGCGTCTGCCGCGGCGCTCAAGCGTATCGCGATCGATTAACCGCATCAGAGGAATAGTCCACCATGCGTCATTCTCAAGATATCGTCCAACTGCCCTCGTCGTTCGAGCATCGGTCCGCAATCGTGAACGACGTCAACCTGCACTATGTGATCGGCGGCAGGGCGCCGGGCTCCGCACCGCTGATGCTTCTTGTCCACGGTTTCCCGCAAAACTGGTGGTGCTGGCATAGCGTTATTGCCGAACTGGGCGAGCGATATACCGTCGTGGCGCCGGACCTCAAGGGCGTTGGCTTGTCGGACAAGCCCGCGGCCGGATATACGAAGCGCGAGATGGCCGCCGACCTCCACGCTCTCGTCGAGAGCCTGCATGGAGCACCCGCACATATCGTCGGCCACGACATCGGCGGGATGACTGCCTACGCTTACGCAAGCCGCTATCCGGCGCGCTCGCTCACCATCATCGACGTGACCCTTCCCGGTATCGGCGATTGGGATCAGGCGATCGTGGACCCGCATGTCTGGCATTTCGCCTTTCATCAAAGGCGCGATCTACCCGAGGCGTTGATCGTCGGCGGGCGGGAGCACGTGTATATCAGTTCATTCATCAATCGGCAAACATTCCGTCGCGGCTTGATCTCCCATTCGGACATCAACGAGTATGTCGAGGCTTACACGCATCCGGGAGCGTTTCGATCGGCCATGGAGATGTACCGCCAGTTCCCTCAGGATGCAATCGATAACCGCAGCGCGGGACGGCTTCCCGACGAACTACCGGTGCTCGCCATTGGCGGCGAAAGGAGCTGGGCTGGCCGCGTCGGCGAGCGCCTCGACACCGTGTCATCGAACGTGACGAGCGTAACGATTGCGGACGCTGGCCATTTCGTCGCCGAAGAGCAGCCGGAGCGCCTGGTCGACGCGATTTTCAAGTTCTGCGGGTAAGGGAACAAAATAGCGCCGCCTTCGTAGGAGAATGAAGATGACCCACGAAAACATTCCGTTTCGCTCTCATCGTCTGCATGACGGACGACTAGCCTATCGTCGCAGCACGGCGGCCAGTGCGAAACAAACCGTGCTGCTTCTGCATGGGTGGCCACAAACATCCTGGGCCTGGCGGCGTGTCATCCCTCTGCTGAGTCAGCAGTTCGACGTGATTGCGCCTGACCTCCCTGGCTTCGGCGACTCGTCGAAACCCGAGTCGGGCTTCGACAAGAAGACCATCGCGCGCAAGCTTCATGATCTGGTCGAAGCACTGGGGATAGAGAGGGTGGCAATCGTCGGCCACGATCTGGGCGGTCACGTCGCGTATGCGTACGCCGCCCAGTGGCCGGAAGCGGTCAGCCACTTCGTCTTTGTCGAAAGCAGTCTTCCCGCATTCGGACAGGAAGAAGCGATGGACGTATCGCGCGGTGGAAGCTGGCATTTCGGCTTCAACATGGCCGGCGACATATCGGAGTCGCTCGTTGAAGATCGCGAGTTTCTCTTCGTGAACCATTTTGTGCGCCGCGAGACCGTCGGCGTATTCGATCCCGATTCGATCAGTAACGACGACGTCCGAGTCTATGCTCAAGCCCTCGCGCGTCCAGGCGCTTTGCGTTGCTCCTTTAGTTACTACAGGGCCTTGCCGCTCGACCGTGAAGACAACCTCATCTGGGGCAAGACACCACTTTCGATGCCTTCGTTGAGTATCGGCGCGCAATGGGGTTATGGGCCGGCCTCGGCTCAAACGCTTAGGCGTGTCGCGTCGAACGTCTCCGACATCATCATCGACGACTGCGGTCATTACGTTCCCGAAGAGCGGCCTGTCGAATTCGCCGAGACGGTGAGCGGATTCATATCTAACGAGACGGCATAGTTATATGGAAACAGGTCATATCGAAGGATTCGAATCGCGCCGGCTTCCTGGTCACGGCGTCACGATCGACGCGCTCGTGGGCGGTTCAGGTCCGCCGCTTCTTTTACTGCATGGCGCGCCACAGACGCGGGTTTGCTGGAGCGCAGTCGCGCCGGCGCTGGCGGAACACTTCACGGTGGTCGTGCCCGACCTTCGGGGCTATGGACGAAGTGACAAACCGCGCGGCGGCGGCGATCACCTGACCTACTCGAAGCGCGAACTGGCACTGGACCAGATAGCGACGATGAACGCCCTCGGATTCGGGCGCTTCAGCGTGGCTGGACACGACCGCGGAGGACGTGTCGCCTATCGTCTAGCCCTTGACCATCCAGACCGTATCGATCGTCTTGCCGTACTGGATATCGTACCGACAAGCGATGCAATGGAGGCATTCGACCGGCATTTGGCACTGCGCTTCTGGCACTGGGCCTTCCAGGCACTCGACGAGCCGATTCCGGAGCGCATGATCGGCAACGATCCCGTCTTCTACGTCGAGACGATGTTGAGCGCACACGCATCCAAAGGCTTTCGGTTCGATCCGTCGAACGTCGCCGACTATCTGAAGAGCATCGGCGATCCAGCCGCGATACACGCTATGTGCGAAGACTATCGAGCGGCATGGACCTTTGACCGCGAGTTGGATGAATCGGAGCAAGGCATCCGGACTATTGAGGCGCCTGTCCTCGTGCTTTGGGGGCAAGAAACGCCAGCGGCGAATTCACCATTGGAAAAATGGCGCCGCTGGGCGGGGGAAGTGGATGGTCACGCCATCCGGTGCGGACATTTTCTGCCGGAGGAAGCGCCCGGCGAAACTGCAACGGCACTTCTACAGTTTTTCTCGTGACAACGCATAATCTCTATGCTCAGTTCGACTCCAAATGAAATACATAGGAATGCAAAATCACGTCGAGATCGACACGACGTAGACCTCGTCTGCCGGATTCTCGACTTTCTCGCCGAGCAGATTCGCGTAGGCAAAAATCTGCTTGACGATATCAGTGTCACCTTGATTATCGTGCAAGTTTCCTGTTAGAGCGCCCAAGCCTGGCGGGGCACTGCCTTGGCTCCCCAAATATTTTCATTTAAAAATCAGCCAGTTGCTGTCTACCTGTATTGAGTACACATATAGCAGGTGCGGCGATGCCTGCGCGCAAGGCGTTCGCCGGAGCAACGGCTCGCCCATGCAAAATGGGCTTCACGACGACGACAAATCCTCGGCTGCCTTTGCTTCACGCGCTCGCCATTTCGAAACGCTGCATCCGAACGCGCGGCCAAACCAGTGATGAAGTGTTCGTGACGCTGCGCGGCGAGCCTTATCTGTTGTGGCGGGCCGTTGACCAGCACGGCGCGGAACTCGACATCCTGCTGCAAAAGCGGCGCGACAAATCGGCCGCCAAACGTTTCTTCAAGCACGCGCTGTGCTCGAATCCAGTGCCGTGCAAGATCGTTACCGATCAACTGCGCAGCTAGCCGGCGGCTAAAGCCGACATCCCGGAACTAGCCGGTGTCACGGTCCGGGTATTTCTGAAAGCTCACCGTAACCGTAGCTTCAGCGGCTTACATTCCGTGGAACCAATTAGCGCCAGATGGGGGCGATGGAAGGTGGCCGTCGGCGGGGAAATGGGTGCCAAGCTTCTTGCTGGGGTGTCTGCGTATCAACTCCGCGGTCACTTTCACCCACTCCACATCAAACCTTGGGACGTGCGCCGGATCTTTGCCTATCCTTCCGGTGTAACAGCGGCCTGTTGCCAGTCTTGCGATTGCAGGGGGACGTATGCGTGTTCGGATGGGTTTTGTCGGGTGCGTGGGCGACACGCCGCTTATGAGGCTCGCGCGGCTCAGCGAGGAGACCGGCTGCGAGATTCTCGCTAAAGCCGAGTTCATGAACCCGGGTGGTTCGATCAAGGACCGAGCCGCGCTGTACATTATTCAGGACGCCGAGCAGCGAGGCGAACTTAAGCCCGGCGGCACGGTGGTGGAGGGTACTGCGGGCAATACCGGCATTGGCCTTGCCCATATTTGCGCTGCTCATGGCTATCGCTGCGTAATCGTCATTCCGCAGACGCAGTCTCCCGCGAAAATGGAACTGTTGCGCGTCCTGGGTGCGGAAGTCCACCCGGTACCGGCTGCCCCATACAAGGATCCGGATAACTACCAGAAGATCGCTGGAAGGCTCGCTCAGGAACTCGACAATGCGATCTGGGCGAACCAGTTCGACAACCTTGCCAACCGCAGGGCTCATTACGAGACCACCGGACCGGAAATCTGGCGTGATACCGCTGGCACGGTCGATGCGTTTGTCTGTGCCACCGGTACCGGCGGCACCCTGGCTGGGGTCGCCCGCTTCCTGAAGGAGAAGAGGAGCGATGTGCGGATCGTTCTCGCCGACCCGCTCGGCAGCGGTTTGTACAGCTTCGTGAAGACGGGCGAGATTCACGCAGAAGGCAATTCGATTACCGAGGGTATCGGCTCCAGCCGCGTCACTGCAAATCTCGACGGCACGCCGATCGACGACGCTTACCGGATCGATGACCAGTCATGCGTCGCAATGGTATACCGATTGCTGCGCGAAGAAGGACTCTATGTGGGCGGTTCGACGGGCATCAACGTCGCGGCCGCTGTAAGGCTTGCCCGGGAAATGGGCCCAGGGCATACCATCGTCACCCTGCTGTGCGACGGCGGCGAACTATACCGATCCCGCCTTTTCAATCTGGATTGGTTGAAGCAAAGGGGGCTGGTTCCGGCCTAGGCGGCCAGTCGATCAAACGCGCAAACGCATTGCCTGAAATGAAGTATCGCGCGGGGCAGGCGCAACTGGGCCGTACCCCGCGCGGTTGTCGCGTAACGATCACTCGTTAAGAGGAACCGTAATGGCGACTTATGTAGTGCTCGCACAATTCACCGATCAGGGCATCCGCACAAGCAAGAACAGCCCGCAACGGGCCAGCCAGGTCGAGAAAATGGTCAGGGGATTTGCCGGCAATGTCCGCACGTAAATGCTACGAGCCTTCAACAAGAGCGAATTCGGCCCGATCATCGGCAAGTTGCCTTGATCTGTGGCCTGTCGACCGCGTAACCCATGTTCCCCTCTGTGCGGCATGGGCGACGCTCCCTGTGTTTTTCCATTGAGGAGGTCAAATGAAATCCAAGGACAAAGGCAACATGCGCGCATTCGTGCAGACGGCCGAACAGATCGGCGGCTGGGTGTGGGTCATCTCGCTTGTCGACTTCGATGCGCGCGAAGTGCGGCGCTCGCTCGTAGCCGAAGAACCCTTCTCCACGGAGCGCGCCGCGAAAGACGCGGGCTACGCTCGTCTCGAAGCGCTCGCGCACGATCAGTAGCTGCGCTGGGAGAGTCTCCATGTCCAGTCCACAAGGTGCATCGGCGTTCGATGTATCCATCGATGCCGGCAGTTATCGAGTTTCGCGTCCTGATAGCCCGCAGCAGGTTATCGAACTACTGCGCGAGCACAAGATCCAGATCGTCGACCTCAAGTTCACCGATCTGCCCGGTCTCTGGCAGCACTTTTCCATCACGCTGCCCGAGGTGCACGCAGACCTCTTTGCCAACGGGATCGGTTTCGACGGTTCATCGATTCGCGGATTTCAGGAAATTCAGGAATCCGACATGCTTCTCAAGCCGGATCCGACGACCGCGTTCATCGATCCTGTGAGCGAAACGCCCACACTCTCCATGATCTGCGACGTGATCGATCCCGTGCTGCATCAGCCGTACTCGCGCGATCCGCGCTACATCGCGAGGAAGGCCGAAGAGTACTTGAAGCAGACCGGAATTGCGACCACGTGCTACTTCGGGCCCGAGCTCGAGTTCTTCATATTCGATTCGATCCGCTTTGACCAGGATGCCCACTGCGGCTACTACTATGTCGAATCGGCCGAAGGGGGCTGGAATACGGGACGCGACGAAGGAGCGTATGGCGGCGGCAACCTTGGCTACAAGCCTCGCTATAAGGAGGGGTATTTCCCGGTGCCGCCGCACGATACGCTGCAGGACATCCGCTCTACGATCGTATTGTTGCTGCAGCAGGCCGGCGTGCAGGTGGAAGTGCATCACCACGAGGTGGCGACTGCGGGACAGAACGAAATCGACATGCGGTTTTCCACGCTCAGGCGGATGGCTGACAACGTCATGATCTACAAGTACGTCTGCAAGAATGTGGCGCGCCAGCATGGCAAGGTGGCGACTTTCATGCCGAAGCCGCTCTTCGCCGACAATGCGAGCGGCATGCACTGCCACCAAAGCCTGTGGAAGGACAACGAGAATCTGTTCTACGATGCACACGGCTGGGCGCTCACGTCAGCCATGTGTCGCTGGTACATTGGCGGCCTGCTCAAGCATGCGCCGGCGCTGATGGCGTTCTGCGCACCGACGACGAATTCGTATAAGCGACTCGTGCCCGGGTACGAAGCGCCGGTGAATCTGGCGATGTCGCAACGCAACCGATCGGCGGCCGCGCGCATTCCGATGTACTCCGATTCGCCGAACGCGCGGCGCGTCGAGTTCCGGTGTCCCGATCCGTCGGCCAATGCGTACCTCGCATTCTCAGCGATGCTGATGGCCGGGCTCGACGGCATCGAAAACAGGACAGACCCAGGCGATCCGCTCGATGTCAATATTTACGACCTGCCGCCCGAGAAAGCGAGGAACGTCCGCCAGGTGCCGGGCTCGCTCGATGAATCCCTGAAAGCGCTAGAGGCCGACAACGAGTTTCTGCGCAGAGGCGACGTCTTCACTGAAGATGTAATCGACACGTGGCTTGAGTACAAACGCAAGCGTGAGATCGACGCGGTCAGGCTGCGCCCGCATCCATGGGAGTTTTATCTGTACTTCGACGTCTGACACGGCGTTGAAAGCGGTCGCAATGGCCCCCATGCGCCGAACTTCCCGGCGGGATCACGGACGTATGTGTCGTTTGGCACTGACTCTCCAGGGGAAGGTTTGCGCTTAGCCACACTGCGTTTCAATTTCCCCAGAGTGGTTCACTCATGGTGGTGTCATAGTCGGTGAACATGATGTTGAAGCTGACGCTCACGCGTGCTTGTGCGCTCGTGTTCACCGAAACCGAATGCGGTAGCCAGGCTGGAAACAGCAGCAACGTGCCTTCGCTGACTGGCAATACCACCTGATCCGTGTTGTATGCCGTCAACTCAGTGACGGGTGGGCGAATGACGGTCGTCTGTGGGCGTGGATCATGAAAATTGATCGTGTCGGCGCCAGCTTGCGAGCGCAGGTAATACACACCGCTCAGGAAATTGTTGGGATGGCTGTGCATCGCGTGTGTTCCGCCTGGATCCAGTACATTGACCCAACATCCAGTAATGTGAAATGGGGTATCAGCGACTTTGAGAAAAGCGAGTACGTCGCGTGCAGCCCGTTCGATATGCGCGTTTAGCACAGCAAACTCTGGTCTTTTATGTTGCTGGTGATCAGATTGCCATGCGGCGCCGGTAAGAGTGCCGCAGCCGCTGCGGATCAAGGTGTCTACATGCGCCATGAGTTCCCGATCGAGCGGTTCGTAGCACGCCTGCTCGAGGCGACGCTTCCATACGAAAGTCGGGAAAAGTCGGATGATATCCGGGGCGGAGGCTTCCATTACCGGTCGTGCAACGCGCTAGTCGGGACGCTCATCCATCACTATAGATCTGGAAGCGGCAAACACGTACTTCTGCGGCTCGCGCAGCCTTGGTGCGTTGCATCCACCGGTTGAATCTGCAGTCGACAGTCGCCTTTGAAGTCGAATGGAAACTCCGCGGGCCTCCGGCGGGGCGGGGCATGTGCGGGATTCAAGCGGCTGCCCCTCGGGGGACAGCCGGAGATATGCATGTTCACCCTATGGAGGCCGGGACGCCGCAACGTATGTGTACGTCTATGGCGTCGAGCGGAGCACTATGCGGTGTAAGCGTTCAACGCATCCATTGGTACATGCAGTTTTACATCTGCTGCGAACGCGTCCAGCAGATGTTTCAGCGTGACCTGCACGGAAATCAAAGGCATACCGGCACCGCGAACAGGATCGTGTGCCCGCGCATATTCCTTAAACACGGAACCGTCACGTGCCCGTCGAAGCCAGCCCAAACGCGGCATAGCTCGGGGCCAAGCGACTCCGGCGGTTTCTGTTTTGGTGAGAAAATTTTACATAAAGAAATGAGCGAACTTTCGCACTATAGGGCTGCTCGGTAATGCCGTATTTTGGTATAAGTTCACGATATAGATCGGGCTAGTAAGGCGCCGTTCAATTTCTCTCTCCAACTTGAATGAGGGGAAGTGGGCGGATTTGGGGGGGGTAGATATGGAGCTATGCGGCAGGTTCGAAGAACTATATCTCGATAGTCTGATTTCAGATCGATTTATCGAGAAAATTCCAGCCGCTCGCGCGAGTAAATCTGACCCGTCCCAGTTCTGTAACCTCAGACGCATGACGCAGTTTTGGAAAACTCAAATTTAACCCGCGTCGGTACGGACACTTTTCCCGTGCGGCGTGGAGTTCGCGCGTGCGGCTCCTATGCAGTTGGTCGTCAAAAGCCTCATTAGTCGCCCCTGAACAATTCGCTTCTCGTGCGGCCGGCGTCACACCATCGCGTCGGCAGCAATGCTGCGGTTGAACAATGCAGCGAGAATGAAGACACAAAGAAACCGCAGCTTCCTGAGGATCATCCGCAGATTATGGCCAGCGCCGCACAGCACCGCGTGCATCGCATCGCCGAGCGCGCCCTTGAGCCAGTTGCGATCGAGTTTTCCGTCTGTCTTCATGTGACCGATGGCTGGCTCGATTGCGCTGCGCCGTCTGATCATCGCGCGTAGCCCGCGTGTGATGCCCCGCCGCAAGCCCGGATGGTAGATCTTCACGCCATCGACGGCGACACCCTTGTAGCCACGGTCGACAATGGCGACCTCCGGCGTGGCGTCGCACAGGATCGCCGCCTGCTCTAGCGCTTCAGCCAGCGTGTGCCCATCGTACGGATTGCCTGGCATCGAGCGCATGCCAACCACCAGTCCTTCCTTGTGGGTCGTCG